>JAAZAR010000105.1 GCA_012514235.1 Actinomycetota bacterium | reverse complement strand
CCACCCGAAGGTGGTTCATCGTTCGACTTGCATGTGTTAAGCACGCCGCCAGCGTTCGTCCTGAGCCAGGATCAAACTCTCCGTGAAAACTTGGTGCTCGCGCCCGAAGGCGCGGGACAAGCTTGAAAGAGAGCTCGAGAGCTCAAAGACCGGAGCTGACGCTCCGGTTGTCCGTGGCTCCCAACCGTTGGCCCGAAGGCCGCGGGTCAGCAATAGGAGCCACTGACGGGTAAATCATATGAACCAGACATGCCCGAGGGCATGCCAGGCGCACTGGCGTCCACCGATCATCGTGCCGCCTCGAGGGCGACGCCGGCTGATCGGCTTCCTCATCCTGTTCAGTTTTCAAAGACCTCGTGCCCGTAGGCACTCGGTTGGATCGTCCGCCCGGTTTCGGCGCGCACAAACCCCGCCAAAGGTGATGGGGTCAGGACTTGCCTTACCTCACGTCCCGGCAGGGACTTCCCACTATACAGGAAGCGGCCGAGCCGTTCAAACGATCCGCGTTCGTGGTCATCATCCAGACGCTGTCTGTATGAGCGGACTCCCGAAGCGCTCAGGGAGTATACCCCGTCATCAGACCGTGTCAACCTCGTCCTGAAGAATTCTTTCCGAGGCGTTCACGGAGGGTCAACGAGGCCCGCCCGGATCGAGGATCGACGGGGCGGCCTGCCCTCGGCGTCGTGCGCCGGGCCCGAGGGCATCGGGACCGCACGCATCGTGTCCGCGGCGGCGTGGAGAGGGTCACGCGGCGCGGACGGGACGGCGGTAGCGCGGGCAGGAACGCGACAGCACGGACTGGGCCGCGGCGGCCGGCCCGACTGCCGAGGCCGCATCACTCGTGGCGGCCGTCAGGAGCCGCGGACGACGCCCTGCGCCTTGGCCGACTTGCCGGCCTTGACGTGGCGGCCGGCGAGGGCGGCGGCGGGGACGGCGAGGTCGGAGACCGTCTCGCCGTCCAGGCTCACGCCGCCCTGCTGGATGCGGCGCCGCCACTCGCTGCGCGTCTGGCCGAACCAGCGCTCGAGGACGGCCGGCAGGAACACCCTGCCGTCCTCCTCCACGTCGGCCTGCTCGAGCGCGAGCTCCGGCAGGTCGGCGGCCGACTCGTGGCGGCGGAAGACGCTGTCGAAGTGCTCTTCCGCCGTCCGCGCCGCCTCGGCGCCGCGCAGCCGCGTGATGATCTCGCGCGCGAGGCGCGCCTTGAGGTCACGCGGGTTGACGGCGCCGCTCTCGTAGTCCCGCTCGATCCGCGCCAGCTCCTCGGCGTGATGCGGCGTGAGCAGGCGGTAGTACGTCAGCATGACGTCATCCGGGATGCTCATCACCTTGCCGTACATGTCGCGCGGATCCTCTGAGACCCCGATGTAGTTGCCCGTGCTCTTGCTCATGCGCTCGACGCCGTCCGTGCCGGGCAGGATGTCCATGGTCATGATCGCCTGCGGCTCCTGGCCGAAGTGCGCCTGCAGGTCGCGTCCCATGAAGAGGTTGAAGACCTGGTCCGTGCCGCCGAGCTCGATGTCCGCCCTCACGGCCACGGAGTCGTACCCCTGGGCGAACGGATAGAGCATCTCCAGCATGCTGATCGGCTGGTGCGCCGCCCAGCGCTTGGCGAAGTCGTCGCGTTCGAGGATCCGGGCCACCGTGGTGGTCGCCGTGATCTCGAAGAGCTGCTCCATGGTGAGCGACGCCAGCCACTCCCCGTTGTAGCGGATCTCCAGCCTGGACGGGTCGTCGTCGAGGACGCGGAAGGCCTGCTCCTTGTACGTCTCGGCGTTGGCGTCGATCACGGCGCCGTCCAGACGGGGGCGCGTCTTGCTGCGGCCCGAAGGGTCGCCGATACGCGCCGTGTAGTCGCCGATGATGAGCACCGCGACGTGGCCGGCGTCCTGGAACTGACGGAGCTTGTTGAGGACCACGGTGTGGCCGAGGTGGATGTCCGGCGCCGTGGGATCGACGCCGAGCTTGACGCGCAACGGCCGGTTCTCGCGCCGGGCGAGGTCGAGCTTGGCCTCGAGTGCGCCCTCGGGGAGCACGTCGACGGCGCCGATGAGGAGGTCGTCGAGGAGGCGTCGGTCGGCCACGGCTCGTCCTTTCGGTGGGTACGCTGACTCCGGCCGGCCGGTGGCGCTGGGCGCGGCCCGAGAGGACGCGCACGAGCCGGCGCCGGCTGGCGCGGCCGCGTGGATGATAGCACAGGGGCTGATCCCGGACGGGAGCCGGAGGCGGACGGAGGGCGAGCCCGGCGCAGCCCTCAGGCGACGCCGCGGAAGAGATGGCCGGTGGTGGAGCGCTCGCGCGACGCCAGCGGCGCGAGCGCCTCAAGTCCCCCCGCCGCGAAGGCGGCGCGCTCGGCCTCCTCCATCGCCGCCTGTTCGACGACGAAGGTGGCGACACCGGCCTCGCGCAGCTCGCCCAGGTTGGGGGCGAGGTTGGTGACGCGGGCGTTGAAGATCCTGGTGCCGCCCGCGTCCGCCTGCGCCGGGAACTCGTACCCTTTGGCGTCCTCCAGGACGAGCGAGACGTGCTCGGCAGGACCGGGGGCCTCGTACAGTCCCTCTGCCCGGCCGAGCAGGTCGCGCGTGTGCATCACCTGCTGGCGACCGAAGGCGAGGATCTCGAGAGCGGGAGTGGCCGGGGCCAGGATGCGAGCGGTCGCCGGGATCTCCACGAGCGAGACCTCCGGCGAGAGCGTGACCGCCGCCGGCTGGCGCCCGGCGAGTTCGGCGACGACCGCCGCGGCCAGCCCGTTGAGTCCCTGGAGCGGATACTCGAGCACCAGGGGCTGCTCGACCCGGGCAGGCAGGCCGACGGTGCGCACGACCACCGCGTCCCACGGCAGGGTGAGGAGCGCGGTCAGCCAGGGCTCCTGCCCGTCGAACAGCGCCTCGGGCAGGCGGAGGCGGACGGACGCGCCCTGCGCCTGCAGGACCTCCAGGGCGCGGGCTACGGCCGCCGGCTCGTCACCGGAGGCGACGTCCAGACACCAGGCGCCGCCCGGCGGGAGCGGAAGCGGCGCCTCTCCCGGCCGCAGGCGCACGACGACCGGCGGCGGGTCCGGCGCGGCGGCGCCGGGTCGGGGCGCGGCGGGCTCCGCGTGAAGCGTGCCGGGGACCGGCGGGGACGGATGAGAGCGGACGATGCGGCGGCCGGAGGACCGGCGGCGCGCCGCCACGCGGCGCTCCGCAAGCTCGGCGACCGCCCGCCGCCGCAGTTCCTTCAGTGCGCCGACGGCGAGGAAGACGTCCCCGGCTACGGCGAACTCGAGGTCGGCGAGTTCGTAGGGCGTCCCGCCGAGCGCGCCGAGCGCATCCCGGGCGCGGCCCTCGCCGAGCGCCGCGGTCCGCGCCGCGACGAGCGGCTCTGCGGTCCGCACCGCGACAGACGTCCCGGAGTCCAGCTCCGTCGCCACGAGCTCCGCCGGCGCTCCCTCTTCCCCGCTCAGCCGCAGGCGCAGGCGCAGCGGCCGGAGAGCCACGCGCCCCGTCGCAAGGTCGCGACCGAGCTCCCCGACGTCGGCCGCCGAGAGCCGGAACAGGCGGTCCTTGACTGCGACCCGCTCGCGCACGCGCAGCGTGAGCCGCTCGCCGCCGCCCACCTCCAGGCGCTGCGGCTCGGTCTGCCCCCACGGCGTGTACAGGTACACGACGTCGCCCTCGGCGACCGGCTTGGTCAGCCTCACCTCCACGGTCCCGGCGTCGTCGTCGATGCGGCTCACGCGGCCCACCAGCACGCCCCGATGACCGCCGCGACCGCCGCTGCGAACCTCGTCGTGGCGGCCCTCCAGGTGCGCTGTGGTGAAGGAGCGCGAGAAGCTCTGCTCCAATCGCGCGCTCCACTCCGGCCGCACCCAGAAGCCCTGCGGGTCGGCGACTGCAGCGTCCAGCGCCTCTCGGTAGACCGAGGTGGTGACGCCGACGTAGACGGCAGCCTTCATGCGGCCCTCGATCTTGAAGGAGACCACGCCGGCGGCCAGGAGGTCCGGCAGGACGGAGACGGCCGCGAGGTCGCTCGTCGACATGATGCGCGAGGCCTCCAGCGGCGCCCGTCCGCGGCGGCGCAGGGCGTAGCGCATCCGGCAGGACTGGCTGCACCGGCCGCGATTGCCGCTGCGCCCGCCGACCATGCTGCTGAGCAGGCAGTCGCCCGAGTAGCCGTAGCAGAGAGCGCCGTGGACGAAGGCCTCGAGCTCGAGCCCGCACGCGTCCAGGGCGGCGATCTCGGCGATGCTCAGCTCGCGCGCCAGGATGGCGCGCGAGAAGCCGAGTCGCCGCAGCGCCGCCAGCTGCGCCGACCCGTGCGTGTTCAGCTGCGTGCTGGCGTGCAGCGCCAGCCCGGGGTACTCCTCACGGACGCACGCCGCGAAGCCGAGGTCGGCGACGATGAGGGCGTCGAGGCCGGCGCGGTACGGCGCCTCCAGCGCCGCGAGCGCCGGCTCGATCTCCTCGTCCTTGAGCAGCGTGTTGAGCGCCAGGTACGCGCGCGCGTCGTACATGTGCGCCGTCTCGACGGCCTCCTGCACGGCGTCGCCGGCGAAGTTGCCGGCGAAGGCGCGCGCGCTCCAGCGCTCGAGGCCGAAGTACACGGCGTCCGCGCCGGCGGAGAGGGCGGCGCGCAGGGCGCGCGGCTCCCCCGCCGGCGCCAGCAGTTCCGGTCGTGTGTCGGGCTGTGCAGGCTGAGCTGACATCGCCTGGTCGGACCGGCGGGCCCGGCGGCGTCACCGGACCGGCAGCGCCCCCGGCTCCTCGCTCGTCACCGTGCCGCGCTCGTCGCGGTGGACGCGGATCAGCCCGCTCGTCGCGATGGTCTTGACCCCGCCCCGCTCGAGCTCGTCGAGGAACAGGTTGATGCCCAGCGAGTCGCTGCTCATGTGTCCCGCGATGATCACGTGGATGCTGTGCTTGTCCGCCTCGTCGCGCAGCTCCTGCCCCATGTGCATGCCGACGATGGTGCCGACGCCCGCGTCGGCCAGCTTCTCCACGACCTTCTTGGGGCCCTCGGTGCCGCCCGTCATATCCACCCAGATGCGCCCGGCGCGCGAGGTGCCCCCGCTCTTGCCGGTGTACGGGCCCGCACCCTTCTGGGCCGCGATGCGGTACTCCGGGATCTCGAGCAGAGCCTTCTCCACGTCCTCTATGGTGGCCGGCTGCTTCTCGGCGAACCACCTGTTCAGGAAGTCGACCACGAGGTTGTCGGTGGGCGTGTGCGCCGAGAAGAACGGCACGTCGAGGAGGCGCGCCACGTCGATCGCCTGGTCGTAGTTGACCGGCATGAGCCGGCGCCTGACCTCGTCCATGCGCTCGAAGATGAGCTTCTCGCCGGCCTGGATCGGAACGCCGAGGGAGGACCAGATGTCCGCCTGGACCTCCATGACGCTGTCGAGCCTGGTGAGACCCCAGCCCTCCGGATGGTGGGTGTACATCGCGTCGATCGGCGTGCCCTTCTCCCGCAGGCGGTCGGCGAGGAGGACCTCGGCCGGGTTCATGTCGATGCCGCCCAGGAGGGTCGTGACCTCGGTGTCGGGATCGCCGACGTAGATGCGGGTGTCGGCGAACGGGTTCGTGAGCTCCTCCGGGTCGGCCAGCTCCTTCAGGTGGTCGGGCAGGCCGTCGTAGCGCTTCTTCTGCCGGGCGAGGAAGTCGTCGACGCCGTCCTTGCCGCGGGGGTCGGCGTCGATGCCCATGCGCACGGCGGTCTCGTAGATCTCGCGGAGTTTCACGGCAGTCCCTTTCTGTGCAGAGCGCGCATGCCCTCGCACCGGGAGACGGTGCGGACGCCGCGCTCAGTGGTGATGGCGGATCGCTCCTATCTTACCCAGAGGGCAGGATGGGAGTCCGGGAGAGGGGACGGGAGAGATGGCGGCTGGCCGTGTCGACGAAGCGCCAGGGCTTCTGGTCGTTGCCGCGGACGCCGATGCGCGCCGTGGTGGCGACCTCGGGGGCCGGCGCGCCGGCCGGCCGCGGCAGCACGGCCAGCGGCGGCTCCCACACCGGCAGGCCGTTCTGTGTCCGCCCGATGCCGAGAGCCTGGGCGAGCCGCGCCGGGCCGGAGGCCAGGAGGCGCGGCTCGGACATCCCGCGGCGCGCCACCATGTCCTCGACGCCGTATTCGGGCTCGAGGGCACGCAACAGCACGCCGGCCGCCACACCCTCGTCCTCGGAGGCGATGTTGGCGCAGAAGTGCATGCCGTACGTGAAGTAGACGTAGAGGTGGCCGGGCGGACCGAACAGCACCGCGTTGCGCTCCGTCTTGCCGCGGAACCCGTGGCAGCACGGATCGTCCTGCCGGTAGGCCTCTGTCTCGACGATGCGCCCGCCGGCGCCGCCGAAGAGGAAGGTGCAGCCGATGAGGTCGCGGGCGACCTCGAGAGCCGAGCGAGCGAAGAAGCGCTGAGGAAGCGGCTCGGGCGACGCCGGATGAGAGGGAAAGTCGCTCATGCACCGAGTGTAGCCGACGGTCGCCCGCGACGTCGGGCGGCACCGCGCACCGGCGCGCAGTCCCTCAGCAGCAGGGGCGGGCCTCGAGGGCGGCGCGGGCGCGCTCGAGTTGCTCGCGCACGCGCTCGGGGGCGGACCCGCCGCGGGAGCGCTTGCGCGCCAGCTGTGCGGCTGGTTCGTGCAGCTCGTAGTAGCGCTCGTCGAACGCCGGTGAGAGCGACCGAAGCTCCTCGAGGGGGACCTGGGCGAGATCCTCGCCCCTCTCCAGACAGCGGCGCACCAGGCCGCCGGTGAGGTGGTGCGCCTCCCGGAACGGCACGCCCTGCTCGACCAGGTAGTCGGCCACGTCCGTGGCGGCCAGGGAGGGATCGCAGGCCGCCGCCATGCGCGTCTCGTCGTAGGCGATCTCCGCGAGCACTCCGTGCACGACCGGCAGCAGCTGGTCGAGGCAGTCCACCGCGTCGAACAGGTAGCGCTTGTCCTCTCGCAGGTCGGTGTTGTAGGCGAGTGGCAGGCCGTGGAGCACGCCGAGGAGGCCGCCGAGGTCGGCGGCGAGCCGCGGCCCGGCGGCCCGCATCAGCTCGGCGGCGTCCGGGTTCTTCTTCTGCGGCATGATGCTCGAGCCGCCGGCGTAGGCGTCGGGCAACCGGACGAAGCCGAACTCCCCGCTCGCCCACAGGACGATCTCGGCGCCCAGCCGCGAGACGTGGGCGCCGAGCTGGGCCGCCGCCGCGAGGTAGTCGACGACGAAGTCGCGGCTCGCCACCGCATCGAGTGAGTTCTCGGCGACGCGGTCGAACCCGAGGTCCGCGGCCTCGGCCGTGCGGTCGAGCGGGAAGTCCAGGCCGACGGCGGCGCCGGCGCCGAGCGGGAGCTCGAGACAGGCCTGGCGAGCGGCCTCGAGCCTGGTGCGGTCCCGCTCGAACATCCAGAAGTAGGCCAGCAGGTGCTGGGCAAGCGAGGTGACCTGGGCGCGCTGCAGGTGCGTGTACGCCGGCAGCACGGTCTCCAGATGGTCGGCCGAGCGGGCGACGAGGAGCTCCTGCAGGGAGGCGAGCGCCGCGTCCTGGCGTTCGATCACGCGGCGCAGGTGCAGCCGCACGTCGGTGACCACCTGGTCGTTGCGGCTGCGGCCCGTGTGCAGGCGGGCGCCGGCTTCGCCGATCAGTTCGGTCAGCCGGCGCTCGACGGCCATGTGGACGTCCTCGTCGGCGTCGGTGGGGACGAAGGCGCCGGACTCGATCTCGCGCCCGACCGCCGCGAGGCCGTTCTCGACGGCCTCGTACTCGGCCGCGCTCAGGATGCCGGCCCCCAGCAGGGCACGGGCGTGTGCCACCGACCCCTCGATGTCCTCGCGCCACAGCCGCCAGTCGAGCGACAGCGAGCTGTTGAGGGCCACGAACGACGGCGCGCGATCGCCGGAGAAGCGGCCTGAACGGGCGACGGTCATCGGTCCTCCTCAAGAGGGCTGGCGAGCGGGACGGACATGGTCGACATGATACGCGAGGGGCCGCAGGTGGGTGGCGCCGGCGATGTGGGAAGGAGCGGGCGGCCGTCTGCGGCGACCTCCGCCGGCGGACAGCCGCAGCCGTGAGCGCCGGCGGGCGGCGGCCTGCGGCGGCCGCCCGCTCCTCCCCGTGGCTCTGGAGCGACGGGCCCGGGCCTGGGAGCCTTGCCGCCCCCAGGCCCGGCCGTCGCACCGGCGGCCGCGACTCCCGTCAGACGGTCGCGGCCTCCTCGTCCATCTCCAGTTCCTTCATGAGGTGGTGCGCCTTGCCGACCTTGGCCCACACCTCGATCGGCAGGCCCCAGAGCTCGATGAAGCCCTCGGCCGCCGTGTGGGAGAACTCGTCTTCGTCCGTGTAGGTCGCCAGCTTGTAGCTGTACAGCGAGTAGTCGCTCTTGCGGCCTTCGACCACGCAGCTGCCCTTGTAGAACTTGAGCCGCACGTCGCCGGTGACGCGCTCCTGGCTGGACATGAGGAACGCCTTGCAGGCGTCGGTGAGCGGGTCGAACCACTGGCCCTCGTAGATCATGTCGGCCAGCTTGCTCTCGATGGTCTTCTTGAAGTGCAGCAGGTCGCGGGTGAGCACGAGGTCTTCCATCGCCTGGTGCGCCTTGATGAGAGCGAGCGAGCCGGCGACCTCGTAGACCTCACGGCTCTTGATGCCGACGAGGCGGTTCTCGATCATGTCGACGCGGCCGAAGCCGTGCGTGTTGCCGATGGCGTCGATCTTCTCGATGACCTCGACCATGCCCATCTGCTCGCCGTTGAGCGCGACCGGCTTGCCCTTCTCGAAGCTGACGACCACGATCTCGGCCTCGTCGGGAGCCTCATCCACCGACTTGACGAACTGGAAGGCGTCCTCCGGCGGCGCGACCCACGGGTCCTCCAGCACGCCGCACTCGTTGCTGCGGCCCCACATGTTCTCGTCGATGGAGTACGGGCTCTTCTTGGTCAGCTTGACCGGGATGTCGTGCTCCGCCACGTAGTCGAGCAGCTCCTCGCGGCTGGGCCAGTCGGCCTCACGCGCCGGAGCGATGATCTTGAGCGTAGGGTCGAGGGCCCGCACGCCGATGTCGATGCGCACCTGGTCGTTGCCCTTGCCGGTGCAGCCGTGGGCGACGGCGACGGCGCCGTACTTGTGCGCCGTCTCGACCAGCTTCTTGGCGATGAGCGGCCGGCCGATGGCCGTGCTCAGCGGGTACTTGTCCTCGTAGAGCGCGTTGGCCATGAGCGCCGGCAGGCAGTGCTGCTCGGCGAACTCCTCCTTGGCGTCGATCGCCTCGGCGGCGATGGCGCCGGCCGCCTCGGCCCGCGCCATGATGCCCGGCACGTCCTTGACGCGGCCGATGTCGACGAGACAGCACACGACGTCGTAGCCGTACTTCTCCTTGAGCCAGGGCACGAGGGCGGAGGTGTCCAGGCCGCCCGAGTAGGCGAGGACGACGATGCCGTTGGGGGCGGATCCGGAGGCGTCTGCAGCAGTCACGTGGATACTCCTTGGGGTGGGGTGGACCGGGCCGGCGCGGCGTAGCCGCTCGCCGGCTCTCGCTGGGCGAAGATGGGGTGCGCGCGGGATTGTGCCTGCGCGCTAGGCTTCTCGGAGACGGTCGACGTACCGCTGCATCTCGCGCGCCTTCTCGACCGACTCGAGGATGATCAGGAACGTGTCGTCGCCGGCGAGCGTCCCGACCACGTCCGAGTGGTTGAGGTTGTCGATCTGACGCGCGACCGTGGACGCGGTGCCGATCTCGCAGCGCACGACGAGGAGCTGCTGGGACACGGCCGTGGACCGGGCGAAGTCGCGGAGCACGTGACGCGCCGCCTGCTCCGGGTCCTTCGGCCGCTCGCGTGAGCTCAGGATGTACTTGGCCCTGCCGAGGTGCGTGCGCACCTTCTGCAGGTCGAGCTCACGGATGTCGCGCGAGACGGTGGCCTGGGTGACTTCGCAGCCCATCGCGCTGAGGGCGCTGACCAGCTCGCGCTGCGTGGCGATCTCCCGTTGCTGCACGACCGTCTGGATGAGCCGTTGACGTTCGGTCTTGCTCATCGGCGCGCGCTGGTTCATGCGACGAGGTTCTCCTCCGGTCTGGGGTGCAGACCGCACTGCTGCGGGCACACCCGGTCCCCCGCTGGATAGCTGCATAGAATACACCGCATCCTCCGGGAATATGCAAACCGCGACACCGGCATCGAGGGCGCCCACGGTCAGGCCACCACCTTGGTGCCGCAGCCGGCGTCGGTCAGGATCTCGAGCAGGACGGCGTGCTCGACCCGGCCGTCGATGATGTGGGCGCTGCGGACGCCGGCCTCCAGCGCCCTGCGCACGGCGGCCGCCTTGGGCAGCATGCCGCCGCCGATGCGACCGGCGGCCTGGAGCGCGCCGAGATACGACAGGTCGCACTCGGAGATCGACGTCACCTCTTCGCCGTCGTCCTCGTAGATGCCGTCCACGTCCGTGAGGAAGATGATCTTCTCGGCGGGCAGCGCGGCGGCGATCTCGCCGGCGGCGGTGTCGGCGTTCACGTTGTAGGCCTCGCCGGTCGCAGCGGCGCCCACCGTCGCCACCACCGGGATGTTGGCTTCGGCGAGCAGGTCGAGGACCTCGGTGTTCACCTCGTCGACCTCGCCGACGAAGCCCAGGTCCACGTCGTTGCCCGCCGCGTCCGTGTGTTTCTTCGGCGTCACCTTGAGCAGCTTGCCGTCCTCGCCGGAGATGCCCACGGCCGACCCGCCGTGCCGGTTGATGAGGCCGACGATCTCCTTGTTCACCTTGCCGACGAGCACCATCTTGGCGACCTCCATCGTCGCCTCGTCGGTCACCCGGTGCCCGTCGACGAACTCCGGCTGCATGCCGAGCTTCTTCATGTGGCTGCTGATGGCCGGGCCGCCGCCGTGCACTACGATGGGCTTCATGCCGACGAGCCGCAGCAGGACGACGTCCTCGGCGAACTGCTCCTGCAGGCGCGGCGAGGTCATCGCCGCGCCCCCGTACTTGAGGACCACTGTCGTCCCCCAGAAGCGGCGGATGTACGGCATGGCCTCGAGGAGGGTCTTGACGGTCTTCTGGTGCCGTACGGTCATGTCGAGTACTCCGCGTTCAGGGTGACGTAGGCGTGGGTGAGGTCGCTGAAGTAGACCGTGGCCTCCTCGCCCGGGCCGTTGAGCGCCACGGTGAGGTCGATCTCGGGCTGGTGCATGATCTCGTGGAGGCGAGCCGTGTGGTCTTCGTCCAGATCGGCGGGGTGCCCCTCCTCGACGATGACCACGTCCTCGTAGGCGATCCCCGCGGGCAGGTGCGTGTGACCCTCGCGGCCGAGCGCCTGCCCGATGGCCTGCATGATGCGCCCCCAGTTGGGGTCGCGGCCGTAGAACGCGGTCTTGACCAGGGGCGAGTTGGCGACCGCACGCGCCACGGCCTCGGCGCCCTCTTGGTCTTTGGCCCCCGTCACCGTGAGTCTCATCGTGCGGGTGGAGCCCTCGCCGTCGGCGACGATGCTCACGGCGAGAGCCAGGAGGGCGGCGTCGAGCGCCTCGCCGAGCATCGCCAGTCCTTCTGTGCCGGGCCGAACGCTCGAGGCGCCGTTGCAGAAGCCGAGCACGGTGTCGTTGGTCGACTCCTGCCCGTCCACCGTGATGCGGTTGAACGACCTGTCCACCGCCGTGTGCAGCAGCGTCGTCCACTCGTCACCGCTTACCGCGGCGTCACAGGTGACGAAGCAGAGCATGGTCGCCATGTTGGGGCTGATCATGCCGCATCCCTTGGCGGCGAACCCGAGTCTGACCGTGCCTTCGGGCAGGGCGACGTCGAGCGCACCCGTCTTCGCGTGCTTGTCCGTGGTCCGGATCGCAGCCGCGAAGTCCTCGGCGGCCGCGACGTCGCCGCCGGCGGGCAACGCCGCCGCGGCGGCGGCGATGCCGCGTTCGATCTTCTCCATGGGCAGGTGGACACCGATGAGCCCGGTCGAGCACACGGCCACCTGCTCCACGGGAAGCCGCAGATGGTTGGCCGTGAGCAGGCGCATGCGGGCGGCGTCGGCCAGGCCCTGCTTGCCCGTCACGGCGTTGGCGTTCCCGGCGTTGACCACCACGGCCTGCAGGTGGGCGCAGTCGCTGGACTCACGCGTGAGACGGACCGGCGCGGCGGCGACGGCGTTGCTGGTGAACGTCGCTGCCGAGACCGCCGGCCGCTCGCTGAGCAGCATGGCCAGGTCAAGCTTGCCCTTCCGTTTGACGCCGCTGGCGACGCCGGCGACCTTGAACCCCTTCGGCGCCGTCAGCCCGCCGGGGACCGGCTTGGCGAACGGCGGCAGCGGGGCGAAGCGGCTCTGCGGCAGCATGTCAGACCAGCCCTTCGTGCTCGGGCAGGCCGAGCATGACGTTCATGTTCTGCACGGCCTGTCCGGACGCGCCCTTCATCAGGTTGTCGATCACGCTGATGACGACGATCCTCCCGGCCCGCGCATCCGCGTAGGGGAAGATGCGGCAGTAGTTGGTGCCGACCACATCCTTGAGCTGCGGCGGGGCGTCGCACACCTCGACGAAGGTCTCACCGGCGTAGAACTCCTCGTACAGCGCCAGGAGGTCGCCCTGCGAGGGCAGCGGCCACGTCCCGGGCTTGACGTAGATCGTCTCGCTGATGCCCCGCTGCAGCGGCACCAGGTGCGGGATGAAGGTGAGGGACGGCGCGCCGCCGCCGGCCGGCGCCGTCCCGGGAGCACTCGGCATCGACCCGTAGCCGGGCGTGTCCGTGACGGCGGCGAGACCGGCGGCGATCTCCGGGAAGTGCCGGTGCGACGCGACGCCGTAGGCCACGAGGTCGGAGTCGACGCTGCAGAAGTGGGTGGCCGGCTTGGGCGTCTTGCCGGCGCCGCTCACGCCGGACTTGGCGTCGATGATGACATCGACGAGGCCGATCTGCTTGAGCGGCGCCAGCGCCAGCAGCGCCGCCGTGGGGTAGCAGCCGGGATTGGCCACGAGGTCGGCTTGGGCGACCTCCTCCCGGTGCAGCTCGGTGAGTCCGTACACACCGGGGAGCAGCTCGGGGTGCGGGTGCTCCCCGTACCACTCGGCGTAGGTCGCCGCGTCCAGCCGGAAGTCGGCGCTGAGGTCGACGACCTTGACGCCGTCGTCGAGGAGCTTCCTGGCGATCGGCGCCGTGTCGCCGTGCGGCGTGCAGAGGAAGGCGACGTCGACGCCGGTCAGGTCCGTCTGGCTGCAGAACAAGAGGCCGGTCCGCAGGCGAGGAAGGTGCCGCTGCACCTGCTCCCCGGCCAGCGTCTCAGAGCTGATCGCGCCGAGCTTGACCGAGGGATGCTTGAGCAGCAGCTCGGCCAGCAGCGCGCCGGTGTAGCCGCTGCCGCCCACGATGCCGGCGCTGGCGACGCACGCGTCCGCGGCGGCCTTGGTCTCGCCGGTCGTGGTGATCGTGGTTGGGGCTTGCATGCAGGTCGCAGAAAGCATCAGACACTCCGGTAGCACGTCGATGGACGCGGGGACAGGACGGGAGTTCGCCGGCGGAGGTGAGGCCGTCTGCGTGTGCTGCCAGCTCGACGCTAGAGCAGACGAAGGCGCCCACCGGCCGGCGCGCATCGTGCACGTCGGGCTCGGAGGGCGGTGCGGCGCGTGAGACCCGCGGTGCGGGTCTGCGAGGCGGACACGGATGTCGGCGCGCTGCTCATTGACGCGGCACTGTACACGAGTCCTGCAGAAGATGCAACCTAATCGCACCACTGATGTACTTTATGCAACACTAAGAGCGATGTCGGGGTCCGCCCACTGGGGCCGAACGCCCGCCCGCTACCGGGCACTGCACGATGCAGCCAGACTCGCCTGCTCGCCGGCGGGCGTCCCACCCGCTACCCTTTCGTCACGGAATGCGAGAGGATGCACCACGCCGCGTGTGGCGCCGCCCCTGTGAGACCGCGCGAAGGAGATACACCCTGGTGAACGTGATTGACGAGTACAACGCCAAGAAGAGGACCGCGGACCAGGCCGTCCAGGTGATCCGCTCCGGGGATTGGGTGGAGTACACCTTCGGTCACGGGATACCGCAGGCGCTTGACCGGGCACTCGCCGCGCGCAAGGACGACCTCGAGGACGTCAAGATCCGCTGGATGCTGGCGCTGCGGCCGCTCGCCGTGGTCGAAGCGGACCCGGAGAACGAGACGTTCACCTTCATGTGCTGGCACTTCAGCGGCCTGGACCGTCGCCTGTGCGACCAGGGCCGCGTGCACTACATCCCGCTGCTGTACCGCAACAAGCCGCGGCACTACCGCCAGTCGCTGGACGTCGACGTCTGCATGCTGGCCACGCCGCCGATGGACAAGCACGGCTATTTCAACTTCTCGCTCTTCAACTCGTCCACGCGCGCGATGGTGGAGAAGGCGAAGACCGTGATCGTAGAGGTCAACGAGAAGCTCCCCACCTGCCTCGGCGGCCGCGAGGAGTGCGTCCACATCTCCGAGGTGGACCACGTGGTGGAGGGAGAGAATCCCGACCTCGTGGAACTGCCGCGGCTCACCCCCAGCGACGTGGACAGGACGATCGCCGGCCTGATCGTCGAGCAGATGCGCGACGGCTCGACGCTCCAGTTCGGCATCGGAGGCATGCCCGACACGATCGGCCGCATGATCTGCGAGTCGGATCTCAAGGACCTCGGCATGCACACGGAGATGCTGGTGGACGCGTATCTGGACCTGTACGAGTCCGGCAAGCTCACCAACCGGTGCAAGACCATCGACCGCGGCAAGGGGGCGTTCGCATTCGCGATCGGCGGCAAGCGCCTGTACGAGTGGACGGACCGCAACCCCGGCCTCGCCTCGTACCCCGTGGACTACACCAACGACCCCTCCGTGATCGCCGCGAACGACAACGTGGTGGCGATCAACAACTGCGTCGAGGTGGACCTCTTCGGCCAGATCAACTCCGAGTCGTCCGGCCTGCGCCAGATCAGCGGCACCGGCGGCCAGCTGGACTTCACGACCGGGGCCTACATGTCCCGCGACGGCAAGGCGTTCGTGTGCATGTCGTCCACGTACACGGACAAGAAGACCGGTGAGATGCGCTCCCGCGTGGTCCCCACCCTCGATGTGGGGAGCATCGTCACCGGTCCGCGCTCGCAGTCGCCCTACATCGTCACCGAGTACGGGATCGCCAACCTCCACGGGCGGTCCACGTGGGAGCGGGCCGAGCGCGTGATCGAGATCGCCCATCCGCAGTTCCGCGACGAGCTGATCGCCGAGGCACAGAGGATGGGCATCTGGCGCCGCAGCAACAAGGCGGCGGTCGTATGAAAGAGATCCGCTGGCACGGACGGGGCGGGCAGGGAGCCATCACCGCCTCGAAGATCGTCGCAGCGGCGGCGTTCGGCAACGGGCTCACCGGAGCGGTGATGATCCCGACGTTCGGCACCGAACGCCGCGGGGCGCCGGTCTTCTCCTCGCTCAAGATCGCGAGGGAGAAGATCTACGACCTCTCGCCGATCGAGACGCCGGACGTCGTCGTGGTCCTCGACCACCTGCTGCTGAAGGAGGTGGACGTGGCGAAGGGTCTCAAGCAGGACGGGCTGATCGTCCTGAACACGCCCAAGCCGGCGACCGCCTACGACTTCGGCGGCGCGCGCCTGGCCGTGGCCGACGTCAACGCCCTGTCGGTGGAGGCGGGACTGCCGCCCGGGCGCGTCAACTCCGGCATCATCGGTGTGCTGTGCCGGGCGTTCGACATCGTCCCGTTCGAGTCGGTGCTCGAAGAGATCGCGAACGAGTTCGCCGGCAAGAAGCCCGAGGCGAACGCCCGGGCGGCGCGCCTCTGCTACGAGAACGCCACGGTCCGCGAGGCGACGGCGGCGGGGGTCGCGTGATGGGGCCTCGAGGGTACCGCTACAAGACGTCCCACAGCCAGCCCGGCCCGGGCGACGGCGGCGCCACGGGGTCGTGGCGCGTCCAGCGCCCGGTCATCGACCTGGCCCGCTGCACTCCGGCGAAGCGAGGCAAGGAGGCGTGCTTCGCGTGCTGGCTCTACTGCCCCGACGTCGTGGTCTCGCGCACCATCCCGCCGCAGATCGACTACGAGTACTGCAAGGGCTGCGGCATCTGCGCCGAGGAGTGTCCCACCGGGGCCATCGAGATGGTGGACGAGTCGGCCGCCCACGAGCACGAGGACTGAGGCATGCATGTGATCGAGACGGGCAACACGGCCGCCGCGCTCGCCGTCAAGCTGGCCGGTGCGCAGGTCGTCGCCGCCTACCCCATCACCCCGCAGACCCCGCTCACGGAGAAGCTGTCCGAGTACATCGAAGCCGGAGAGATGGACGCCCGCTACGTGCCGGTGGAGAGCGAGCACTCGGCGCTCGGCGTCTGTATCGCCGCGAGCTCGGCCGGCGCGCGGGCTTTCACAGCGACCAGCGCGAACGGCCTCCTGTACATGCACGAGCAGGTGCACTGGGCCGCCGGCGCGCGGCTGCCGCTCGTCATGTGCGTCGCCAACCGCGCCGTGGGCGCGCCCTGGAACATCTGGAACGACCACCAGGACTCGATCTCCCAGCGCGACACCGGCTGGATCCAGATGTACTGCTGCGACCATCAGCAGATCATCGACGACACCCTCAAGGCCTTCCGCGTGGCGGAGGCCACGAGCATCCCGGTGATGGTGTGCTACGACGGCTACCTGCTCTCGCACACCTACATGCCGTTCGCGATCCCGGACGAGGACCAGGTGGCGGAGTTCCTGCCGCCGTTCCGGCCGTCGTACGCGCTCGACCCGGGCTCGCCGGCGAACCTCAACACGGTCACGCTCCCGGAGGTCCGCCTGGACGTGAACGGCGAGCTGGCCCACGGCTACATGGAGATCCGCTACCTCCTGCAGGAGGACCTGCGGAACGCCGTGCAGGTGGTCGAGGAGACGGACGCCGCGTACCAGGCGATCTTCGGCCGCGGCGGCGCTCCGCTCGTGGAGCCCTACCGCTGCGACGACGCCGAGTACGTCGTCGTCGGCATGGGGTCGATCACGTACCAGCTGCGGGACGTGATCGAGACGCTTCGCGCCGAGGGGCACCGCATCGGCGTGCTCGGCGTGCGGCTCTATCGGCCGTTCCCGGACGCCGCGGTCGCGGCCGCCGTGCGGGGCGCGCGCGGCGTGTTCGTCATGGAGAAGGCGCTGTCCTACGGGTACGAAGGCGCCCTCTGCTCGGACCTCAAGTCGGCGCTGTACGACCACCTCGGGGAGCTCGGCACGGCGCCGTCCGTCAAGGGCCTGGTGGCGGGCATCGGCGGCCGCGAGATCAGGACCGCCGACCTCGCCGACGCCCTGCGCTCCGGCCTCGCCGGCAGCGTCCCCGACCCCAACTGGATCGGGATCCAGCTCTAGGAGACAGCATGACCACCAGGACCACGATCCTCTCGCTGCCGGTGGAAGAGTACGTCCACCCCGGCAACAGGGCCTGCACGGGCTGCGGCCTGGGCATCGCGTACCGCATCGGCCTCAAGGCGCTCGGCCCGGACACCATCGTCATCGTGCCGCCCAGCTGCCTGACCGTCCTGCAGGGCCTCTTCCCCGTCGCCACCACCAAGCTGCCCAGCCTCAACACGACCTTCGCCTGCACGGCGGCGGCGGCCACCGGCGTCCTCGAAGCACTGAAGGCCCAGGGCAAGGACCACGTCAACGTGGTGGCCTGGGCAGGCGACGGCGGCACGGCCGACATCGGCATCCAGTCGCTCTCGGGGGCCTCCGAGCGCGGCGACGATTTCCTGTTCATGTGCTACGACAACGAGGGCTACATGAACACCGGCGTGCAGCGCTCCGGCACCACACCGCAGGGCGCGATCACCTCCAACACGCCCTTCAAGGGCAAGCTCCAGCAGAAGAAGGACGTCGCGGCCATCATGACCGCGCACGGCATCGACTACGTGGCGACGGCCTCCGCCGCCTACCCGCTCGACCTCCACGACAAGGTCAAGAAGGCGATCTCGCTGAAGGGCGTCAAGTACATCCACATCCACACGCCCTGCCCGCCCGGCTGGGGCTTCGACGCGCGCTACACGGTGCGCGTCGGCGAGCTCGCCGTGAAGACCGGCTACTGGGACCTCTACGAAGTGGAGAAGGGCGTGTTCCGCCTGACCGGCGCTTCAGCGAAGACGCTGAAGGCGGGGACGCGCAAGCCGGTGGAGGAGTACCTGAAGTCCCAGGTCCGCTTCCGCGTCATGTCGCCCGAGCAGGCCGCCGACGTGCAGGCGCGGGTGGACGCCAAGTGGAGTACGTACTCAGGCGGCGCCGGCTGACCGGGGCGGCGCCACCCGCCCGTCCCTGAAGGCGGAAGGGGCGAGGGAGCGGCCGTGAGGCCTTCTCCCTCGCCCCTTCGTCGCGCTGGGACGCGCCCGCCGAGTCACCGCAGCGTGGCCTGGAACTCCCGCTCGAGCGCCTTGATGATCTTGGCGCGCACGCCGCTGATGTCCTTGTCGTTCAGCGTGCGCTCCGGCGAGCGCATGACGACGCGGAGAGCCAGCGAGCGCTTGTCCGCCGGAACCTGGTCGCCCTCGTACACGTCGAAGACGCGGACGCTGCGCACCAGCTTGCCGCCGGCACGGCGCGACTGCTCCACCACGGCCGCCGCTGGGACGTCCCGGCTCACGACCACGGCGAGGTCCTGCGTGGCGGGTGGGTAAGCGCCCAGGTCCTCGAACGCCGTGGTCCGCAGCGCCGCCGGAGCGATCCTGTCCATGCTGAGCGACGCCGTGTAGACGGCCTGGTCCTCGATGCCGTAGGCGGCGGCGACGTCGGGGCGCACCTGGCCCAGGACGCCGAGGTCGCCGGCCGGGTGCGCGCTTACCCGTGCCGACTTGCCGGGGTGCAGGTACGGAAAGCGCGCCGCCTCCTCGCCGAGCGGCGCGTAGTCGGCCGTCAGGCCGACCGAGCTGAGGAGCCTGTCCACGCAGCCCTTGAGCGTGTAGAAGTCGGTCGGGCGGCCGGCGCCGGTCCACTCGTCGCTCCCGATGGGCCCGGAGAGGACGATGGCCAGCGCCTCCGGCTCGCTGGGCAGCATGGCGCCCGGCTCGGCGGCGTGCTCGGGCGCCGGCACCGGCTCGTCCCACAGGTAGACGTTGCCGATCTCGAAGAGGTTCGGCGGGTCGTTGAGCTTGTCGATGTTGTCCTTGACCGCCTTCAGGAGGCCGGGCAGGAGCATGGTCCGCATCACGGACTGCTCGACGCTCATGGGATTGGACAGCCTGACGGGGTCCAGACGGACGTCGCCCTCGGGCAGGCCGAGCGGTGCGAGAGCGTCAGGCCCGATGAACGTGTAGGTGATGACCTCGTGGAGGCCGCAGCCGGCGAGGGCGCGCCGCACGGCCCGCCGCACCTGTTGCGGCACCGTGAGCGCCCCGGCAGTGGCGTGGCGTGGCAGCGTCTCCGGCGCGCGGCCGTAGCCGGCGAT
Organism: Actinomycetota bacterium; assembly: GCA_012514235.1. Taxonomy (GTDB): domain Bacteria; phylum Actinomycetota; class Thermoleophilia; order UBA2241; family UBA2241; genus CAIXSE01. The sequence continues at coordinate 53,391 of JAAZAR010000105.1, read as the reverse complement.
GCGGCCGACCTCCTCGATGAGGTCGACCTCACGGGTGAGGTCCGGCCGGAACGTCGGCGGCGTGACCGTCCACCCGCCGGCGTCGCTCTCGTATATTTCGCACTCCAGCCGGCGCAGGATCCCGGCCTGCTCGGCGGATGGGACCTCGTAGCCGAGCAGGGCATCGGCCCTGGCCGGGCGATAGCGCAGCGGCGCGGGCGCCGGCGGCGCGCCGCCGGCGTCGACCATGCCCGGCGCGACGGTGCCGCCGCAGAGTTCGGCGAACAGCCGGTCGGCGAAGTCGAGCGCGCCGGGTACGAGATTCGGGTCGATGCCCTTCTCGAACCGGTTGCTCGCCTCGCTGCGGATGCCGGTGTGCAGCTCGGTGCGCAGGATGCTCGGGCCGGAGAAGGTGGCGGCCTCGAGCACCAGGTCGGTGGTGTGCTCGTCGATCTCGGCATCCTGGCTGCCGAACACGCCGGCGATGACCAGCGGGCGCTCGACGTCGGCGATCACCAGCATCTCGTCGTCGAGCGTCCGCTGCACGCCGTCGAGGGTGACGATCCGCTCGCCGGCCGAGGCGCGGCGGACGATCAGCTTGCCGCCGCGGATCTTGCCGGCGTCGAACGCGTGCAGCGGCTGGCCGTAGGCCAGCATGACGTAGTTGGTCACGTCGACGACGTTGTTGATGGGCCGCATGCCGGCGTGCGTGAGGCGGGCCTTGAGCCACGCCGGCGAGTCCTCGATCGTCACCCCGCGGACGACGGTAGCCCCGTACCGCGGGCAGAGGTCGGGATCGGCGATCTCGACCTGGACGACCTCGGCCGCCGGGGCGCCGCCGAACGCCGCCGGAGGCGCGACCGGCGGCGGCGCGAGCTCCACCCGGGCCGCCGCCGCGACCTCGCGCGCGATGCCGTAGATGCTGAAGCAGTCGGGCCTGTTGGACGTCAGCTCGAGCTCGAGCACGGCCTCGCTCACCGGCAGGTAGTCCTGGAGCGGCGCCCCGACCGTCCACTCGTCGGGCAGCACGGCGATGCCCGGGCTCTTCTGCTCGTAGCCGAGCTCCTGCTCGCTCAGGATCATGCCGTCGCTCTCGACGCCGCGCAGGTTGGCCTTCCTCAGCTTGAGACCGTTCTCCAGCACGGCGCCGCTCAGCGACACCGGTACGGTGGCTCCTGCCTCGAAGTTGTGCGCACCGCACACGATCTGCCGCACGCCGCCGTTGCCCTCCCCCACCTCGACCGTGCACAGGTTGAGCTTGTCGGCGTTGGGATGCTTCTCCTTGGTCAGCACCTTGCCGACCACGAACCGCGCGAGGTTCTCCGGATCGCGCGGCGCGCCGACCCAGTGGATGCCCTCGACCTCGGTGCCGCTCATGGTGAGGACCTCGGCCATCTCCTCGACCGTGTTGCCCTCCCAGGCGACGTACTCCTTGATCCAGCTGAATGGGACTCTCATCGTGATCCGCCTCCCTCAGAACTGCCGCAGGAAGCGGACGTCGTTCTCGTAGAACAGGCGCAGGTCAGGGATGCCGTGCTTGAGCATCGCCATGCGCTCCACCCCCATGCCGAAGGCGAAGCCGCTGACCCGCTCCGGGTCGTAGTCGACGAAGTCGTAGACCGCCGGGTCGACCATGCCGGCGCCCATGATCTCGAGCCAGCCGGAGTGCTTGCACGAGCGGCACCCCTTGCCGCCGCAGAGCCCGCAGTCGACGTCCACCTCGATGCTCGGCTCCGTGAACGGGAAGAAGTGGGGCCGGACCCTGATGGTCCGGTCCGGCCCGAAGAACCTGCGCGCGAAGTGCGCCACGGTGCCCTTGAGGTCCGCCAGCGTGATGCCCTCGTCCACGACGAGGCCCTCGACCTGATGGAACATCGGCGTGTGCGTGGCGTCGGAGTCACGCCGGTAGACCTTGCCGAGACAGAGCACGTACACCGGCGGCTTCTGGCGCTCCATGACGCGCACCTGGACGGGAGAGGTGTGGGTACGCAGGAGCACGCCGCGGTCGGCGTCCAGGACGGCCTCCGGCATGGTCTCGCGCTGCTCCACGATCCAGAAGGTGTCGTGGGCGGAGCGCGCGGGATGGCTCGGCGGCGTGTTCAGCGCCGTGAAGTTGTAGTAGTCCAGCTCGACCTCGGGACCCTCTGCGATGCTGTAGCCGAGGCCGATGAAGATGTCCTCGACCTCGCGCATGGTCTGGGTGATCAGGTGCTCGTGCCCCGCCGGGAACGACTGACCGGGGAGCGTGACGTCGATGCGCTCGTGGGCCAGCGAGGCCGAGAGCGCTTCGCGCTTGAGCTCGGCCTCGCGCTCCTCCACGAGCGCATCGAGCTCCTTGCGGATGAGGTTGCCGCCCTTGCCGACCAGCGGCCGCTCGTCGGCAGGCAGACCCGGGATGGCGCGGAGGAACTCGGTGAGCGGGCTCTTGCGCCCCAGGACCTGGATGCGCGCCTGCTCCAGCGTGGCCAGGTCGTGGGCGCGCAGGATGGTGTCGCGGCCCGTGCGGTAGATGGCCGCGAGGCCCGGTGCTCGTTGTTTCAGCTCCTGCAGCTGTGCGTCATCCATCTGGGTCATCCTTCCTGCGCCGCCGTGGGGCGACGTGACGGGTCTTCCGGAGCGCCGGCGGTCCGGCGCGAGAACTCGTAGAGGGCGATCGCGCCGGCGACCCCGGCGTTCAGGCTCTCGACCGCATCCGCGGATCCCGGGGCGAGCGGGATGGTCACGAGGCGGTCGACGAGCGCCGCGGCGGTCTCGGAGACGCCGGCGCGTTCCGCGCCGACCACGAGCACGGCCGGCCGGGTGAGACCGGCGGCGGTCAGAGGCTCGCCGCCGTGGGCGGCGAGGCCGTACACCGCCGCGTCCGGCAGCCGGCCGGCGACGTCCGCCGGCTGCAGACCGGTGAGCACGGGCAGGGCGAACAGGGCGCCCATGGTGGCCCGCACCGTCTTCGGCGCGTACGGGTCGGCCGACGTGGGCGACGTGACGAGGGCGGAGGCGCCGAAGGCGGCCGCCGCCCGGATGAGCGTGCCCACGTTGCCGGGGTCCTGCACGCCGTCCACGTACACGACGAGCGCGTCGCCGGCCGGCACCGGCAGCACCGAGGCCAGCGGCCGGCGCTCCGGCAGCGGCAGCACGGCCACCACGTCGGCCGGCGTGTCGAGCGTGGAGATGTGCGCCGCGACCCGCTCGGTCACGACGAACACGCCGGGAGGCGGGCCCGCAGCGGACGGCTGCGCGCCCGCGCCGCCCGGCACGAGGCCGAGGCGCTCGTCGAGCTCGTCCGCGGCCTCCTCCCTCAGAAACACGGCCTGCGGCCGCCAGCCGGCCGCCAACGCAGCCGCGACCACGTCGACGCCCTCCGCCAGGAAGGCGCCTTCGCGGTCGCGGAACTTGCGTCGGCGCAGCGACGCCGCTCGCTTGACGAGGGCGTTCTGCGTGCTGCTCAGCGGTGCGTCGAAAACCCCAAGCGACTCGCCCCCGCCTCAGGCGGCCTTGCTCGCGTCGATGGCCGCGCGGGCCTGCTCGACGAGCGAGGCGAAGTACGTCGGGTCGCTCACGGCGAGCTCGGCGAGGATCTTGCGGTCGAGCTCGATCTGCGCGAGCTGCAGACCGTGCATGAACTGGTTGTAGGACATGCCGTTCTCGCGCGCGCCGGCGTTGATGCGCACGATCCACAGCTTGCGGAACTCGCGCTTGCGCACGCGGCGGTCGCGATAGGCGTACTGGCCGCTGCGCTGGACCTGCTCCTTGGCCCTCTTGTAGCTGGAGTTCTTGGTCGCGCGGTAGCCCTTGGCCTGATCCAGTACCTTGCGGCGCTTCTTGCGCGCGGTGACGCTTCGTTTGACACGAGACATGGTCCGTACTCCTTGGAACAACGCCGGACGGGCAGAAGCTGCCCGAACGGGTCAGGATCGTGGGTCTTCTCCCAAGCTCAGCGGAGCCCGAGCAGGCGCTTGATCCCCTTCGAATCGGCCTGGCTGACGTCGCACATCTTGCGGAAGCCCCGCTTACGCTTCGCGGTCTTGTGCTCGAGAATGTGACTCTTCATCCCGTGACGACGGACCAGCTTGCCCTTGGCGGTGAGACGGAAGCGCTTCTTGGAGGCGCTGTGAGTCTTGGTCTTCGGCATCCGTACCTCCTCCCAGCTACTTCACCGGCGCGAGCATCATGACCATGTTGCGCCCGTCCTGCACGGGCATGGACTCGATGACGCCGAGATCCTTGACGTCTTCGGCGAGCCGTAGAAGCAGCTTCTCGCCGCGCTCCGGATGGACCATCTCGCGCCCCCGGAACATGATCGTCACCTTCACTTTGTCCTTGTGCTCGAGAAAGCGCACGACGTGACCCTTCTTGGTCTCGTAGTCGTGCTGGCCGACCTTGGGCCGGAACTTGATCTCCTTGATGGTGATCTGGCTCTGGTGTTTGCGCGCCTGCTTGGCCTTGAGCTCCTGCTCATAGCGATACTTGCTGTAGTTCATGACCCGGCAGACTGGCGGGTCGGCGTTCGGCGCGACCTCGACGAGGTCGAGGTTCTTGTCGGCCGCGTAGTCCTGGGCGAACCGGATGGGCTTGACGCCCAGCTGCTCACCGGTCTCGCTGATGAGGCGCACCTGCGGCACCGTGATGCCGTCGTTGATGCGGATCCTGGGCTCGTTGGCCCGATCCCTCATGAACCTGTCTCTTGGAGAAAATGGTCTGCCCATAGACGAAAAAAGGCTCGCCAACGGCGAGCCCTCACGATCTCCTTTCTCGTGAGTGTACCCTGTCGGCCTACCAGCGGGCGCAGGGTGGGGTGCTCGCAAGCTCCCTCTTCTGGCGCAGGGCAGTATACACGGAATCCCCGCACGCGTCACGCGTCCGGGCGTCTCGCCGGGGTCGGAGACGCCAGGGCGACGGAGTGACGGGCGGCGCGGACCTAGGAACAGCCGTCCGCGCCGCGAATGCAGGGACGACGGGCGCGACCGCGCCGCCACGCTCGGACGACCGGCGCGACGCGCCGCACCTCGTCCCCGGCAGCAGGAGAGAGCCTATGGCAACGGCAGCGCCCCAGTCGGCGTCGTTCATGGTGGACGACCACGGGGTGCACGACGAGGTCAACCGCGACCTGCTGGCCGGCCACCTCGAAGACGGCGAGTTCTTCTGGCTCGACCTGTACCGGCCGGCCACCGAGGAGCTCGCCCTCCTCGCCGACGCGTTCCACTTCCACCCACTGGCCCTGGAGGACGTGGACCACTTCGGCCAGCGGCCCAAGGTCGAGCCCTTCGGCGACCACGCGCTCATCGTCGCCTACGGCGCCAACGAGGACCGGGACGAGCTCGTGGAGGTCCACTGCTTCTTCAGCGAGAGCTTCCTGGTCACCGTGCGCCGGGACTCGTGCCCGCCGTTCGACGAGCTGCGGCGGCGCGCGACCGTGGACACCGCGCCGCCCGCCCGCGGCGTCAGACTGCTCCACCTCGTCCTCGACGCCCTCACCGACAGCTTCTTCCCCGGGCTGAGCGCGCTCGACGACAGGATCGACGAGCTCGAGGACGCCATCCTCCAGCGTCCGGACGACGCGCAGGTGCAGCTTCTCTTCCGGCTCAAGCGCCGCCTCGTCTCGTGGCGCAAGATCGTGACGCCGCAGCGCGACATGCTGGCGCGCCTGACGAACGGCGCCGTCGACCTGCCGGGGATGACCGAGGACACGGAGCGGTACTTCCGCGACGTCTACGACCACCTCATCCGCATCAGCGACCTCATCGACAGTTACCGCGACCTGCTGAGCGGGGCGATGGACGTGTACCTCTCCACGGTCTCCAACCGGATGAACGAGATCGTGAAGAGACTGACGATCGTCGCCACCATCTTCATGCCCCTCACGTTCATCGGGGGGTTCTTCGGCATGAACTTCCCCTGGATGATCGGGAGCGTCCAGGGCTTCTGGCCGTTCTTCTGGCTGGCGGGGGTACTCCAGGTCGTCGTGCTCGTCGGCATGATCGTCTGGTTCCGCCGCCAGAGATGGATCTGAGGCGGCCAAGAGTCGCCCACGCTACGCCGGCCGCAGCACCCAGGTGCTCGCGTGGTCGACGACCACGAAGCCGAGGCCCGCGAAGAACGGCTCCGTGGCCGGCGGCGAGAAGACCGCGAACCAGCGGGCGCCCGCGCGGAGGTGGTGCTCGACCGCGGCCGAGACGGCCGCGGTCCCTGCCCCCCTGCGTCGGTGCGCGAGGCGGGCGCCGACGACGTGGATGCCGGCCACGTCGCCCACCTGTGCACTGCCGGCGACGGCGACGGGGCGACCGTCGTGGAGGGCGATGAAGGCGGCGGCGTCAGTCCTGCTCGGGAAGCCGACGCCGAGCAGGCGCTGACACCAGTCCGCCGGCAGGTCGAAGGCGTCGGCGAGGATCTCGCCGGCGGCGAGGACGCCCTCCAGCCCGGCGACCCGGACCGTGGGGTGCCCGTCCTCGCTGCGCACCACGTCGCCGGCGTGCACGCACATGAGCGCGAGCTGGGCAGAGGCGGTGAACCCTCGAGCGGCAGCGGCCCTGCCGGCCTCCGCCGCCAGCGGCGAGGCGGCGTACACGCTGCCCGGCAGCCCGCGGCGGCGCAGCACGGCCGCCGCCCCGGCGATGCCGTCGTCCACGGAGCCGGAGCCGTGCACGACCACCAGATTGACCCGCTCCGACGCCTCGCCGCCGATGCCGACGCTCACGCCCGGCGCGGCCCAGGACTCACCATGCTCGGCGCTGCCGATGAACGCGCGCCACCCTTCGCCCTGCGCGCGCACCAATCCCGCCAGCGACGGCACCTTCCGGCCCACGTGCGACCTCTCGACTCGATCCGGGTAGGCTAGCTGCCGATACTCTTCCCGAGGAACCCCGCGGGCTCCCGGGGCCACGCCGTTGGCCTCCGCCCGCCGGGACGCAGCGCAGCTGGGAAGGAGCGGGCTTGTCGCACGTCGCCACGGATGCCATCGGATCGGCCTGGCTGCACGGCGCGCGGGGCAGCATGGCCGGGTTCCTCGTCGGGCTGCTCGCGACCTTCATCTTCGTGCGCATCAACACGCGCCTCATCCGCGCCCAGGTGAGTTGGTGGTTCCACGACATCGAGAGTGAAGGGGGCACGCACGTCCACCACATGGTGATCGGCGTGGTGCTCATGGTGATCGCCGGGATCCTGCTGATCGCGACCGCCGCGACCGGCCTGCTGGAGCAGATCCTCGCGCTGCTCTTCGGCGCCGGCGTGGCGCTCACCCTCGACGAGTTCGCCCTCATCCTGAACCTGCAGGATGTGTACTGGCGCAAGGAGGGGCGGCTGTCGGTGGACGCGGTGATCATCGTCGTGACCGCAGCGGCGCTGTTCGTGCTCGGCCTCGACCCGTTCGGCGACCTGGGCGAGCCGGGACTGACCGGCGACCTGCTCCGCGTGGCGGTCGCCGTCTACGTGGTGGTCATCATCGCGCCGGTGCTCGTCTGCCTGCTCAAAGGCAAGATCTGGACCGGCGTGATCGGCATGTTCGTGCCGCTCGTGGCGATCGCCGGCGCGGTGCGGCTGGCGCGCCTCAACTCCCCGTGGGCCCGGCGGCGGTACGCGACGAAGCCCAAGAAGCTTGCCCGCGCGAGAGGGCGGGAGGCGCGCCTCACCGCGCGCTGGCTCGCCTGGCGCGACGCCTTCTTCGACCTGATCGCCGGCAAGCCGCACCTGCCGTCGCTGCCGCCGCCGGGCGCGGACGGCTCGCCGGACGGCGACGAGGCCGAAGAGACGACCGGCGCGGACGAGGGGACCTCGGAGGCGGTCGGCGAAGACCAGCCCGCCGACGCCGAGAGCTGATCAGGCGCCGGCAGCGGCGACGATCGCGAGGTCGTCGAGGAACCGGCGCTGCACGGGCACGATGGCCTCACGCGCCGCCTCGAGCGTGAACCAGGCGGCGCGGTCCACCTCCGGGAACTCGGCCTGCCTGCCCGATCGCGGCGGCCACTCCATGGTGAAGGTCGTGCTGGTGATCGCCGCCGGGTCGCAGTCGTGCTCGACGGCCCAGGCGAAGATGAGCTTGTGGCCGTGCGCCTTCACGCCGCCGAGAGGCTGGAAGGGTCCGTCGGGCACCAGCCCGGTCTCCTCACGGGTCTCGCGCAGCGCGACGGCCAAGAGGTCGACGTTCGCGGCGCGGTTGCGCGTCTTGGCCGCCGTCACCGTGGCCGGCTCCGGCCCGAGCTCGTGCGGCTCGGCCTCGCCCTTTGGGATGCTCCAGGCGCCGGCGTCCTTCTTGGCCCAGTACGGACCGCCCGGGTGCACGAGCAGCACCTCGACGCGAGGCGCACCCGTGTCCGGGTCGGGCTTGCGGCGATAGAGGACGAGTCCTGCGCTGACTACGGGCATGGCCGGAGGATACACCCCGCGGCCGCATCAAGAGGCGGCCGGATGTCCACGACGCGGAAGCCTGGTCGGCCGCGGTCTCAGTCGACAAGGGAGCGCGCGAGATGAAGACGACGACGCGCGCTGCCGCCGTCTCTCGCCCTATCCGACGACGATCAGCTCGCGCGCCGCCTCGATGAGATCCTCGCGCTCCTCCCAGTCGTGCGGCCCGTCAAGACCGGTGGCGATGAGGTGGCCGCGCAGCGTGATGCCCGTCCACGTGAACCCGTACACCACGGTCGAGAGGATCTGGAAGCCGTAGAACGGCGACTCCTCCGCCTGCGTGGTGATGAGGTAGAACTCCTTGCCGGGCGGGACCCGGCGCGGCCACTCCTCCCCGCCCGTCTCCTCGGGACCGGGCGTGATAAGCGCGTAGCAGCGGTCGAGCACGACCTTGGCCCACGACGACAGGGCGTAGAAGTAGACGGGGCTCGCAAGGACGAGGGCGTCGCACTCCTTGATCGCCGCGTGCAGCTCCTGCATGTCGTCGTGCTGCACGCAGACCGAGTCCGGCCCCCGCCGGCACCCCTGGCAGGCCAGGCAGCCGGCGATGTCGAGCTCGCTCGGGTAGAAGCAGCGGGCGATGGCGCCGCGCTCCTCCGCCGCCTCGACGGCCAGGCGGAGGAGCGAGTTGGAGTTGCCGTCGCGACGGGGGCTGCCCCCGATGGCGAGGATCTTGAGGCCGTCGCCCATGGGTCAGCCCGCCTCCGGCAGGCGCCGCTCGCGGACCTCGGCGACGAAGTCGCCGACGAACTCTGCGAGCGGCCGCGCGCCCTTGTCCTCGCCGCGCTCGCGCACACCCACGGCGCCCTGTTCCACCTCGCGGTCACCGACCACGAGGATGTAGGGCACCTTCTGCAGCTGCGCGTCGCGGATGCGCTTGCCGATGCTCTCACCGCGGTCGTCCACGTCCACGTGCACGACGAGCGACGCCTGCGCGCCGGCGTCGCGCAGCGCGCGCGCCACCTCGGCCGCGTAGTCGCCGTGGCGGTCGGCGATCGGGAGCACCAGCACCTGCTCCGGTGCGAGCCAGGTCGGCAGGTTGCCGCCGTAGTGCTCCAGCAGGATGCCCATGAAGCGCTCGATGCTGCCGAGCAGGGCACGGTGGATCATGACGGGCCGGTGCTCTTCGTTGTCGGCCCCCGTGTAGGTGATGTCCAGGGTCTCGGGCATGGCGAAGTCGGCCTGGATGGTGCCGCACTGCCAGCTGCGGCCCATGACGTCGCGGATGTGGAAGTCGATCTTGGGACCGTAGAAGGCCCCGTCGCCGGGATTGAGCTGGTAGTCGACGGCATCCTGCGACCCGTCGCCGGCGGGGTCGTCGAGCACCGCCCGCAGCGCCTGCTCGGCCCGCTCCCACATGTCGTCGGTGCCGATGCTCTTGTCCGGCCGCGTGCTGAGCTCGATGTGCACGTCGTCGAAGCCGAACGAGCGGTAGATGTGCAGCATGAAGTGGAGGACGCCGCGGACCTCGTCCTCGAGCTGCTCCGGCGTGCAGTAGATGTGCGCGTCGTCCTGGGTGAAGTAGCGGACGCGGAACAGGCCGTGAAGGACGCCGCTCATCTCGTGGCGGTGTACACGGCCCAGCTCCGCCATGCGCAGCGGCAGGTCGCGGTAGGAGCGCCGGCGGCTCTTGTAGATCAGCAGGCCGCCGGGGCAGTTCATGGGCTTCACCGCGTAGGGCTGCTCGTCGATCGCGGTGAAGTACATGTTCTCCTTGTAGTTGTCCCAGTGGCCGCTGCGCTCCCACAGCTCGCGGCGCAGGATCACCGGGGTGCTGATCTCCTCGTAACCGGCCTTGACGTGCTCGGCGCGCCAGAAGTCGATCATCGCATTCCAGAGGCGCATGCCCTTGGGGTGGAAGAACGGGAAGCCGGGCCCCTCCTCGTGGAAGCTGAAGAGGTCGAGGTCGCGCCCGATGCGCCGGTGGTCGCGCTGGCGGGCCAGCTCGAGAGCCTCGAGGTAGGCCGCCAGCTCCTCCCTGCTCGGGAAGGCGGTGCCGTAGACGCGGGTGAGCATCTGGTTCTTCTCGTCGCCGCGCCAGTAGGCGCCGGCGATGCTGGTGAGCTTGAAGGTGCCGTTGCCGAGCTTGCCGGTGCTGGGCAGGTGCGGCCCGCGGCAGAGGTCGACGAACTCGCCCTGGCGGTACACGCTGATGGTCGGGACCTCGTCACCCGTCGCCTCGGCGGCGGCGACGAGGTCCTCGATGAGCTCGACCTTGTACCGCTGGTCGAGCCCAAGCGGGAGGCCGGCGGGGCTGGTGCCCTCCTCGCCGGCCCCGAACACCGCGAGCGCCTCGTCCACCGGCAGCTCGAAGCGCTCCACCGGCAGGTTCTGGCTCACGATCTTCGCCATCTCCTTCTCGATGCGCGCGATGTCGGCGTCGCCGATGGGCTCCGGCAGCTCGATGTCATAGTAGAAGCCGTTGTCGATCGTGGGCCCGATGGCGTACCTGGCGCCCGGGAACAGGCGCGTGACGGCCTGCGCCATGATGTGCGAGGCGGAGTGGCGCTGGATGTCGACGGCGTCGGGGTCGTCACCCTTGAGCGTGACGATGTCGAGCTTGTCGCCATCGTGGAGGGGCGCCGCAGCATCGACGAGGAGGGTGACGTCCGGATCGTCGGCGGCGGTGACGCGGCCCGCGATGGCGGCTTTCGCCAGTCGCGGCCCGATGGCCGCCGCCGCGTCGCGCACGGTGGCGCCGTCGTCGAGTTCCAGGGGGGAGCCGTCGGGCAGGGAGACGTGCAGGGTCATGGGATCGGGGTCCTTTCTGCTGTGCGCGCCCGCGCACCTTGCGGGGGCTGTTGACGTGGGGATTGTACCGCACTGAAGGGAACGCCCAGCGCCCTCCAGCCGGGAACAGGCTCAGGGGTCACCCGGCTGGTGTACGCCGAAGGCTCGGAGCTTGACGGTCTCCTGAGCCGCACCCTGACTCGGCGACTCAATCCTGGGGCTCAGGGCGTCCCGCCGGGCCGCCACGGCTCGGCCACCCACTCGAGGAGGGCTTCCTCTCCCCAGCCAAAGCAAGACAGAGGGTTGGACCGTGGTGGACCGTACCGTTGGGTATGACGGCCGCGCGGTATAGTGTTGAATTCCCTCGTCCCCATTCCAGGTCCGGGAGGCGCACGGTGTCGAGCGATACGGCGACAGCTGTGGGGTGGCAGAGCGGCAGCCGGAGTGATGAGGTGCCGGGCATCAGCATCCAGGTCGACGACCTGAGCAAGTGGTACGGCGAGGTGAGGGCGGTGGACGGCATCAGCTTCACCGTCCGCGAGGGTGAGGTCTTCGGCCTCCTCGGTCACAACGGGGCCGGCAAGACGACGACGATCAGGATGCTCACCGGTCGCGCGCGGCCGACGGGCGGTCGCGCGCTCGTCTGCGGCCACGACGCCGCGCAGGCGCGCGAGCGCGTGAAGCCGCTCATCAATCTGGTCTTCGAAGAGCAGAACCTCTACGAGCGCCTGAATGCCCGCGAGAACCTGCGGCTCTTCGCCGAGCTCTACGATGCGCCCCTCGGACGCGTTGACGAGCTCCTCGAGGCAGTGCGGCTCACCGATGCCGCCGACCGCAAGGTCAAGACCTACTCGAGCGGCATGAAGCAGCGACTGCTCGTCGCGCGGGCGCTCATCAACAAGCCGCGCGTGCTCTTCCTGGACGAGCCCACACGTGGCCTCGACCCCGCCTCGGCGCGAGAGATCCGCGGCATGGTCCGCGAGCAGGCTCGTCAGGGCGCGACCGTCTTCCTCACCACCCACTACATGGAGGAGGCGGACGAACTCTGCGACCGCGTCGCCTTTCTCTCGTCGGGCCGCATCGTGGCCCTCGACACTCCCCGCGAACTCAAGCTGCGGTACGGCGAGCGGAGCGTGGTCGTCGTGCTCGACTCACGTGAGGAGGAGCGCCTGCGGCTGGACGACCCGGCCGACGCGGCACTCCTTGAGCGCTGGATGACCGAGGGCAGGGTGCTGACCGTGCACTCGCAGGAGGGCACCCTGGAGGACGTCTTCGTCAACCTCGCCGGGAGGTCGCTGTGAACCGCCGGCGGATCGGCGCCATCTACCGCAAGGACATGCGCGACGCCCTGCGCGACAGCAGAGTCCTCACCGCGCTCCTCATGCCGCTGCTGCTCGGCGTGTTCTACAGCTTCGCGTTCGGCGACGACGCCGCGGTCCAGAAGATCAAGGTCGGCGTCGTCGCGGCCGAGGCCACGAAGCTGACCGAGGCCATACAGGCCCAGGCTCCGGACTCCGTACGCCTCACCTTCGTCGATGTGCAGGACCAAGGGGAGGTGGAGCGCCAGGTACAACGCGAGGACCTCGACGTGGGCCTGGTCGTGCCGGCGGGCTTCGACGCCGACGTGCGCGCCGGCAAGGCGCCGTCGGTCCTGGTCCTTGTGCCGTCCGCGCCCTCCGGGTCCGGCGGCGACTTCGTCGCCGCCGTCGTCGACAGGAGCGTCGAGGCGATGGCGGGTCGGGCGCCGGCGGCCCGTGTCGTGCAGCGGACGATGAAGCCGGCGGAGGACAGCAGCGAAGTTGCCCTCACCAGGCTCGGGGCGCAGAGCGTCTTCGTCCTCGTCTCCGCCATCATGCTGCTCGGCATGCTGGCCGTCTACGCCGTACCGGCGGTGCTCATCGAGGAGGCCGAGCGCAAGACGATCGACGCGCTCACCCTGATCGCCTCCCCGGCGGAGGTGATCGCCGCCAAGGGACAGTTCGGCGTGACGTTGAGTCTCGTCTCCGTGCCGGTGCTCCTGGTGATCACCCGCAGCCACCCTGAGGACGTGGTCGGAGTGATCAGTGCGGTGCTGCTGTCGGCCGTCGTCCTGGTCGGCATCGGCCTCGCCTTCGCCGGGCTGCTCCGCACGCAGCAGCAGGTGAACACGTGGAGCGGCATCGTCCTCCTGGCGCTGCTGGCGCCGGCCTTCACTGTCGGTCTGGCCGCCCCTGCCATCGTCAACCAGATCCTCGCCTTCCTGCCCACGGTGTGGACCTTCCGCCTGCTGGCCGACGCCTTCGCCGGCGAGCAGCTCTATCCGGACAGGTGGCTGGCCTACGTGGTGCTCGTGGCGTGGGGCGTGGCCGCGTACGGGCTGGTCTGGTGGCGGCTCTCGCGGCAAGAGGCGTGAGGCAGACCGGCGGGCGCGACGCCGGCGTCGAGTCCTCTCTCTGCGGCGAGACGGCGCGGATAGCCGAGCGCGCCGAGGCGGCGCGCGGCGACGATGCGCGCCTGCAGCTCGTGCCCGGTGGCGGAGGCCCGCAGGCAGTCGTTCGCGCCGGCGGCGAAGGCCTCGTCCACCTGCTCGCTGCTGGGGGCTATCAGGATGATGTAGGGGGAGCGCGAGCCGCAGCGCCGCCGCACCTGACGGCAGAGCTCCGGGCCGCTCACGCCGGGCAGGTCCCAGTCGACGACGGCGAGCGCGGGAGCGTCGTCGCCGGTGAGCAGTTCAACCGTCTGGGCACCCTCGGAGGACTCCACGGGCTTGAGCCCGAGGGCGCTGAGATCCTCCGCGACCTCACGGAGCGCGTATCTCGAGGTGGCATCGCCGTGCGCGATGAGTACCCTCACCTGATCCCCCCTGGGATCGCGCCGCACCCGGCGGCGCAGGAGTCATGCGCACATCTTCGGCCCTACGGCTGCGAGGCCGGATAGAACAGTCGCCCATGAGCCGTGGGGAGCGAGTCCCGGGGGCGTCGGCGGACGACGCCGGCGGAACGGCGGGCTGCACGCGACGGATCATGGCGGCGGCCACTCCTGCCGATGGGGCTGCCGAGAGAGCGATGAGAGCACCGAGAGACAGGACCGACGTGCCGCCGGCCGCACCGGCGCTGGAGCGCCCGACGGCGGACGGACCGGCGGCGGGCGACACGTCACGGGCGCGGCGAGCCCGTCACTGGAGCGTCCCGGGTTCAGTCGTCTGCACTCCTCGAGGGCGCGACCGAAGGTGATCCGGGCGGCGGGACGCGTCTGGCGCCACGCCCGCCGCCCGGATCACCGGGAGCCTGACGGGAAGGGGTCCGCCGGCTCCCGGATGTCTGGGACTCGCAGAGTCCCTCCTCACAATGCCGTTGAACGGCCCCTCTGTACCTAGGACGTGCCCGGGGCCGCCGGAGAGGTCACACGCCGAATGTTGGCGCGTGATCCGCCGGCGGCCCCGTCGCTGGAACCGCGCGCGCCGCGTCTGCTACGCGGCGCGGCGCTCCTTGTCTCGCTCGTGCGCGATCTGTGTGGGCCGATCGGACGTCCCGGCCTCGTCCCGTGCGCTGTACCGGCTCGCCTCCGCATACTGGTCGCGAACGCCGTAGACGGCCAGCCCGTACACCGCCAGTACGTAGACGGCCATGATCATGAGCGACCACAGCGGGTACGCCTGCACGGTCATCAGCTGCCCGAGCGCGCCCAGGCCGGCCACGGCGATGCCGGTCCACCGGGCCCACTCGCGCCCGCTGAACACGGCCAGACCCGAGGCGACGGCCGCGACGCCGAGTCCGAAGGTGATCCATCCCCACGTGTTCAGGCCGCTGAAGACGTACACGGCGTCGTTCACGAAGAAGGTGGACCGGTAGACGGCCATCAGGCCGTACGTCACGGCGAAGATGCCGCCCAGCACCAGGACGAGACCTGAGAAGGTCCGCCAGCCGGCGGCGCGAGGATCACGTGTGTCCATGAGGATAGCTCCTGGCAAGTCGCTGGATGATGAATCGATTGCATGAATGACACGACCTGTTTTGTGCCCATCTATCGACTAAACCTCACGCGACCCGGCGCTTGCACATGCTCCCTGGGCGGGCTCCGGAGCTGAAGGCTAGGCCCGGACGATCCCGACGGCGACGAGCATGGTCCAGGCCATGAGCAGGCCCACGAAGACGCGCTGGAAGAGGCCAGCGTACCGGCCGAGGTCGTCCAGAGAGAACGAGCCGAGGCGGTCGCCCAGGCGGCCCGCGGCGGAGCCGGCGGAGAGAGGAGCGCTGCGCGTGGCCCCCGCGTCTGGCCCGGCGGCCGGCCGCAGCGGCGCGGCCAGTTGCGGCGGCACGTCCGGACGGTAGGCGGCGGCGGGCTGCGCGCCGGAGGCGACCGCAGCCGTCTGCGGGGGCAGCGTGACGGGGCCGCCGGAGGCACGCGCCGCCGCCCCGTCCGTCGCGGCGGCGGGTCCTGCGGCCGGCGCCGCCGAGGATCCCGAGCGCGCCGCCCGGGCCGCCGCGCCGAAGGCGACGAACTGCAGCACCATGGCGGCGACGGCGAACAGCGCAAGAGGCAGCGCCCACACGCCGACGCCGGCGGTCGCGTCGTCGCGCACCAGCGAGACCGAGAGCACGACGGCGCCGGCCGCGCCGCAGACATAGGCGACCAGCGCGATCACGGCATGGGCGACGCCGGCCTGCGACGGAGGCTCGCCCGGCATGTCGGTGTCCACGAGGGCGAGCACCGCGGAACCCACTCCCCAGACCCAGAGCGCAAGGATGCCGGCCAACGTCAGCCCGGCGGTGCCCAGCACGAACGGCAGGGAGACGAGCAGAGCCAGGGCGGACGCCCCTCGGCAGACGAAACCCGACTTCATGACCCACGGGGCGTGGCCCCGGGCGAGCCCGCTCATGCCCATGGAGAGCGGGCTCTGCTCAGGATTGAGCCGCTGGGCGACGATGAGGAGCGCCGCCCAGGCGACGACGAGCGCAGCGGCGATGACGGCGAAGACGCTCACGAGCAAAGCCTACAGGACCGGGCGTCCGAAGGCAGCGGCCTGACGGCCGCCGATGGTGGCCGGGCGAGAACAGCGGCGCTCTTCGCCCGGCTAGGTCTCGCCGGGCGGCTGCGGCTCGGCGGACGACGGGCGTCGAGGCGGCTGCGCCGCGAACGGCTGCATGCACACGTCGGCGATCTCTTGCGTCGTGCAGTCGAACCCCTCGGCTGCGAGCACGGCGGTGCGTTCCTCCGGATCCTCGATGAGGGCGATGCGAAAGAGGAAATCCGGGTCAGACCTCGCCCGCTCGAACAGCCGCCGTGCCGCTTCGACGGACACTGATGGCCCCCAGTCCGGCCCCGACGGGCCTTTCCATCCGCATCCCATGCTGCGTTCACGCGCACTCTACACCCGTTCGCGCCCGGGGCAAGTGGGGGCTGAGACGGAAGCGCCGCGGGGGCGAGTCGACGCCGCCGCTCTGGACCGACCCTGAAGGTGCCCCTATCATCGCGACATGGACCTGCGGCCCGACTGGTTCGACATGATCGGCCGGCGCGTCTCGTGCCGGCTGTACGACGGCCGCGACGTGCCGGAGGAGCTCCGCGAGCGGCTCGAGGTGTTCTGCGACGGGGCGAGCGCGCCGGCGGGCGCGCCCGGCTCACCGCAGGTGCGGCCGGGCGAGGTACCGGCGCCGGCCCGCGTCGCACTGGTCGACGACCCTGAGCGCCGCCTCTTCACGAGCCTGACCGGCGGCTACGGTAGGGTCGCCGGCACGCCGCTCGCAGCCGCGTTCATCGGACGCGCCCCTGCCGCCACCGATGTGCCGCCGGAGGTGGGGCAATCGGTGGGCTACCTGGGGGAAGGACTCATTCTCGAGGCCACGCGCCTGGGTCTCGGGACGTGCTGGATCGCCGGGGATGTCGACAGGGCGGCCGCAGACCGGCTGGCCGACCTGGCGCCGGGCGAGGTCGTCGTCGCCGTGACGCCGCTCGGCTTCGCGGCCGAGCGGCAGACCGACGGCGGACGCCCGGCGCGCATCTCCGCCAAGGCGTCCGCCCGGTTGAGCGTCGAGAAGCTGGCGCCGGGCATCCTCGACGGCGACTGGCCCGCCTGGGCCGTCTCCGCGGTCCAGGCGGCCCGGCTGGCGCCGTCGGGCGGGAACCGTCAGCCCTGGCGCTTCCGTTTGGACGGGGATTCGCTCGTCATGGGGCGCGCCGACAAGCTCTACCGAACCGCGCACATGGACTTCGGGATCGCGCGCCTGCACGTCGAGCTGGGCGCGCGCCACGAGGGAGTCGCGGGCTCGTGGACGCCGCTCCCCGAGCCCGACGTGGCCCGGTTCACTCCCGGCGCCTGACGCCGCCCTCACCGCCCATCCGCCAGGCTGACGCCGCTCAGCCATGCAGCTCGAGCCGCCGCTGCCCGAGGTAGCCCCCGCCCCGCAGTAGTATCTTCGCAACCGACGCAGAGGGGGCGCGACATGGCGAATGGCGGCTGCGAGGCGATCAGGGAAGACGGAGGCGGCGCACGCGGGCCCGTGGCGGTCATCGGGGCCGGCCTGACCGGAGCGAGCTGGGCCGGCCTCTTCGCAGCCGCGGGGCTCGAGGTGCGGCTGCAGGACGTGGATGCCGCCCGGCTGGACGCCGCCGCAGAGCGGGCGGCAGCGGCGGCCCGGTTCCTCGCCGGGAGCGGCCTGGCGAGCGCAGCGACGGCCGAGCGCGGCGCCGCGGCCCTGACGGCAACCGACGATCTCGCAGCGGCCGTCGCCGGCGTGCGCCACGTGCAGGAGGGCGTCCGCGAGGATCTCGCGCTCAAGCGGCTCGTGTTCGCGGAGATCGCCAAGGCCGCGCCGCCCGACGCGGTCATCTGCACGAGCTCGTCGGGCCTCTCCATCAGCGACATCCAGACGGCGGCGGCGCACCCGGAGCGGTGCCTCGCCGCCCATCCGTACAACCCGCCGCACCTGGTGCCCCTCGTGGAGCTGGCGCCGGGCGCGCTGACCGCGCCGGAGGCGCTCGAGCGCGCCTTCACGTTCTACGCGGCCGTCGGCAAGGAGCCGGTCAAGCTCACGCGTGATATCCCCGGCTACCTCGCCAACCGGCTCTCCGCCGCCTTGTGGCGGGAGGCCGTGGACCTCGTGCTGCGCGGCGTCGCCACCGTCGAGGACGTGGACAAGGCGGTCAGCTCCGGTCCGGGCTTGCGCTGGGCGGCGATGGGGCCGCACCTCCTCTACGACCTCGGCGGCGGCACGGAGGGCATCGTCGGCCACGTGGAGCACCTTGCGACGGTGAAGGAAGGCATGCTGCGCGACCTCGCCACCTGGACGGAGTTCCCGCCCGAGACCGGCCCGGCGCTCGACGCCGGCCTCGCGGAGGAGAAGGGGGCGCGCACCTACGACGAGCTGGTCGCGGAACGCGACGCCCTGCTCGTCGCCTACCTGCGCGCCCGTCGTGACCGGAGGGCCTGAAGGAGCCGCGCACGCCCGCGCCGCCGAGCCGCCCGATCGCCCTTCCTCGTCGCCGTTCCTCCACGCGAGGTCGTTTGGCCCGCCTCTGCCCGGGAAGCACCTGAGAAAGGGGCGGGGTCGCGGCGCCGCACAGGAGCGCACGAGCACGGCTTCGTCACGGACACGAGAGGGTGGACGGCATGCGGAACCCTTACGACTGGATAGGTCGCCTAGGTCTGGTCCTCGCCATCATCGGCGCGGTCAACTGGCTGCTGGTCGGCCTGTTCGAGTGGAACCTCGTGGCCTGGATCTTCGCTGACTCGGCCACGCAGACCGCGACCACCGGCGAGCGCGTCATCTACATCATCGTCGGCCTCGGCGGTCTGGTCGCCATCCCGATGGTCGCGGCGACGCTGAGCCGTGCCCGCGGGAGCCGTACCGAGTACGGGTTCGGCGAGAGCAGGACGACCGGAAGCACGATCGGGTCCGAGGGCAGCCCCGGCTTCGGGTCCTCCGGCACCACCGAAGAGACGGCAGAGGAGGAGCGGCGCCGGCACCGCAGGGCTGCGTGACGGCAGGAGAGCGTCCGGGAGAGCGGCGCTTCACGACGGCGGCGGGGCGGACGGCGACGTCCTCCCCGCCGCCGTGCTCTGTCCGGGGCGGCGCACGCGGCGTCCGCTACGCCGCCTGGTGCTACGCGGCCCGCGCGTAGTCCTTGATCGCCTCCACCAGGTCCTTGAGGTTCCGGAGCGACCGCTCCACCACGGCTTGGTTGCGGTGCTCCACCACCACCTTGTCGAGCGCCTCGCCCAGGAACCCGTACGGCAGGTCGTAGTCGACCTCGAGCTCTACGCGGCTCGCGCCGTCACCCGCGTCGAGGACCCGCTGCTTCATCTCCAGCCTGCCCTGGTGCCCCGAGGTGACGGAGTAGCTCACGGCTCGCGGCGGGTCGAACCCGGTGACCACCCAGTCGGTCTCCAGGTCCATGCCGGCCACCCGGATGGTCCAGTGGAACTCCTGCCCTGCCCCGGACAGCGGCTGCTCCGGACGGACGTACGTGTCCTGCGCGATCACAGCCCACCGCGGGATGAGCTTGAGGTCGGTGAGGATCCGGAACACGGTCTCCGGCTTCTCCTCGATGCGGATGCTCCGCTCGATGACGGTCATGGGTCCTCCCTCCACGTCGGCGGGCCCGCGCGACTCTGCCGACGGCGCGGGCCACTCTGAGAGGGTTCTGCCCGCGCACACGGCAGCGGGTGGCGCGGGCGTAGACGCAGGCTGGAGAGGCAGGCCGAACAGCCTGCGTCGACGGTTGCGCCGGGCCCGGGCCGGGAAGCTGACGAGTGTTGCACCACGAGGAGCCCGCGGGCCGGCGTGTGCCGCCCCGAGTGAGCGGAGGAGAGCGATGAGACGCCTATCACCCGCGTCATCCCGTCCGGATGCCGAGCCGTCGGAGACTGTGCGGCGAGCGACCGCGCGGGAGCCGCAGGCGCCGCCCGCGCGGTCGACGCCCCCTGCAGGCGGGGCGCTTGAGGGAGCCGCCCGATGATCGCCGAGGGCTTCACCGTGGTGGCCGGCTCCCTGGGCGACCAGGGCGGCTCGGTGGCGCGGACGCTCAAGCAGCACGGCCGCGCCGTCCGCGCCCTCACCCACAACCGCTGGTCCCCGGCGGCACGGGCGCTCGTGGACGACGGCGTCGAGGTGCTGAACGACAACCTCCTGAACCCGGAGGTCGTCGTGCGGGACCTGGCGGGTGCCGCGTCCGTGTTCGGCGCCTTCACCCCGTTCGACGAGGGCGGCCTGCAGGCGGAGCTGCGCCAGGTGCGGAACCTCGCGTGGGCGTCGGTGCGGGCCGGCGTGACGCGCTTTGTCTACTCCTCCGTGGGAGACCCCGAGCAGGACAAGGAGGTGGAGGCGAAGGGCATCTGGGGCGTCGAGCGGCTCCTGCAGCGGTTCGACCTGCCGCTCACGCTGCTGCGTCCGGCGTTCTTCATGGAGAACATCGACGAGTTCGCCCTGCGCCGCGAGGACGACAGCGGACTGGTACTGCGCATGCCGCTGCCCGAGACGACCGAGGTCCACTGGATCGCCGTGGAGGACGTGGGGACGCTGACGCGCCTCGCCTTTGACCGGCCGCGCGCCTTCGGCGCCGGGCCGGTCGAGCTCGGCGCCGACCGCCTCAGCTTCGCCGCCGCCTGCGCGATGATGAGCGACGTCCTCGGCGAGCATGTGCGCTACGAGCAGATCGCTCTCGGCGAGGTCAAGGACCGCCACGCGCGCGGCATGTACCGCTGGTTCCAGAGCTACGCCCACTACGAGCCGGACGTGGCGAAGCTCAGGCGCATCCACCCCGGCCTCATGACGTTCCACCAGTGGCTCGAGGCCGGGCACCTGGACCTCAGCAAGGTCGAGCACGGGTCGTCGGCGGCGGCCTGAGCTGCCCGGCCGGACTCGGCCGATACCGGACGGCCGCGCCGGCGGTGAGTGATGAGGAGACGAGGGCGGGGCGCCTCACGGCGCCCCGCCCTCGTCGTCATCAGAGCAAGCCCGCGCCCAGGCCGCGTCCGACTCACTGCACGGTCACCTGCATGGGGTTGAGATGCTTGAGGAACTCGAAGACCACCGTGGTGAACGCATGCAGGCGCTCCATGGGGCGCTCGGGGTAGCGCGCCTCGATCGCCGCGATCGTGTCGCTGGGCGTATGCCAGAACGAACCGTACTCCTCGGTCTGGGTGTAGCCGTCCAGATCGCCGATCTCCCAGTTGGTGGATTCGAAAGCGGCCACGGGGATGCCCGCCCGATTGAAGGCGGTGTAGTCGCTGAAGCCGTCAGGCGTGAAGCCTGCGGCGTAGCCGGGGTCGGCGCCCGGATGCTCGACCAGGTACAGCCCGGGCTGGATCTCGATCGGCAGCTTGTGCAGGCGGATCAGCCGGAGCATGGCGTCGCGTGCCCACGTCTTGCCGTTGGCGCCGGCGTGGATGTAGAGCTTGTCGCCGACGAGCAGCGAATCGAAGTTGACCATGCAGATGGCGCGCTGCACGTCGGCCGCGGACAGCTGGTTCGCGAAGTAGGTGGAGCCGCGGAGGCCGACCTCCTCGGCGCCGAAGGCGACGAAGACGATGTCGTAGTCGATCTTGAAGTGCGCGAGGCGCTCCGCCACCTCGAGCATGACGCCGACGCCGGACGCGTTGTCGTCGGCGCCCTGGCCGGCCGTCACGGCGTCGTAGTGCGCCCCGACGATGACGAGCGGCGTGGGCTCGCCCCTGCGCTTCAGATCGGCGGGACGCCACGCGACCACGTTCTGCGAAGCGTAGGTCGTGCCGCCGCGCACGTAGGTGAACGGCTGCATGGTCGGCTGGTAGCCGGCGGCACCGAACCAGGCCGCGATCTTCTCGGCGGCCGCGACCTCGCCGGGAGTGCCCGCCTGCCGCCGCAGGCCGGTGTACGTGCCGTCGCCGTTGTCGACGCGGGTCAGCTGGTCTACGTACCAGTACGCCTTCTCGCCGACCGCGTTCGGCGCGAGCGGCTTGTTGTTGTCCGCGGCGGCCAGTGGCGCGACCACGGCCAGCGTGAGCAGGAGCGCGGCGAGCAAGAGCAGGAAGACGGGGGCTTTGCGAGACGAACCCATGGTCACACACCTCCGAAAGCAGAGAAGGAGCCGTGCTCCAAATCTACCCTGCCGGAGACGGGAGGGGAACGTCGACGCACCCCCGAGGGCCCGTCGTCACTGTCTCCGCTACTTCACGACGAGCTTGTTGCCGCCGGCCATCTTCTGCTGGTTGCCGGCGGCGTCCTTGGCGAGCATCGCGTAGAACACGGCGAGCACCAGACCGCTGATGGCACGGAAAGCGCGGCCGGGATCGTCGCTCAGACGCCGGCCGGCGATGAGGGTGGAGTCGCGCCTGGCATGCTTCGCCAGCAGGCGCGCCCCGACCACGGTGAACCAGGGCCCGGCGACCATGAGGCCGACGATAATGACGGCGAAGGCGACGAGGATCGCCCACATCCCGGCGTCGCCGTCGGGCAGAAGGCGGGCCGTCGCCAGGATCCCGAGACCGCTGACGACGCCGACAAGGCGGCGCGCCGCGGCGGCCGAGGCGTCTGCCGGCGCGTGACCCCCAGCGGCGAGATGCGCACGCGGCGCAGGCTGAGCAGGCTGACGAGCACGGCCGCGACGGGCACCCCCGGGCTCACGGCGAGCATCGTCGCCCAGCCGAGACCCAGGTCGGAGGGGAAGAACGGCTCGCCGGTGAACGGGATCCGCGCAACCAGCGGGCGGAGGAGCCAGTAGGCGACGGAGCCGACGCACGTGCCCGCGACCGCCGCGATGCCGGTCTCCACCGATGCGATCACGTTGACCTGCCGTGGCGTGGCGCCGACCAGACGCAGCGCCGCGAAGCGCTCCTCGCCACGGGCGGCGGCCAGGCGCGCGGAGGTGGCGACGAAGACGAGTACCGGGATCAGCAGCCCGACGGCGCCCAGCCCGAGCACGATGCGCAGGAAGTCCGAATAGCTGTGCTCCTTGGGCGCCGCCTCGATGCTCCGTACCACGCAGGCGTCAGACTCGCGACCGAGTTCGGAGGCGGGCCGGCCGACCACGGCGAGGAGCATGTCGGGCGACATGAGGGCGGCGTCGCCGACGAGGCCGGCCTCTCGCCCGGGGAAGCGGGCCCATAGGGCGTCCGCCGGGACCGCGTCGAGCAGGCGGGCGAGGGCAGGCGACACGAAGTACTCGCCCGCCCGCGGCAGCCGCTCCAGTCCCGGTGGCACCGGCGCCCGCGAGCCAGTGGCGGCGACCTCGACACGCGTCAGCTGGTCGCCGCCGTACGCATCCGCGACCACGCGCCACCACAGGTCGTCGGTGGTGGCCTCGTCCACGCTCGGGATGCGGTTGTGCCCTGCCCGTTGCGTGAGCAGCCACCCCTCGCGGTGGTCCTTGGCGCGGATGCCGTGGAACCCGCCGAGCGGAAGCAGCAGCAGCGACACCCCGACCGCGCTGCCGATGATGGTCGGAGGAACGACGACAGCGAGCAAGCATGTGCGCCGGGAGCGCCGCGGGCAACTTCGTCGCCGCGCCCCCGTTCGACTTCTTCGAGGCGCCGGCGAGCTGAGCCGACGGCGCGCCCGTCCTCTTGAAGCCAGTCCCCAATGTCAACTAGTATCGTCGCTGCCAGCGCAGGGGCCTCCACCGGAGCGATTTGTGACGTCTGAAGCCGATTCCGCACGCGCGCGCTGCGGCTGGGAGAGCGATTTCCCCACGTTCTCCGAAGCCGAGCCACGCATCGTCCGCATCTCGTTGGAGGAGTTCTTGGGAGAGGCCGGAGATTCTCAGATCCGGGCGTGGGACGACTCCATCCCCAAAATTCAGGTAGAGACCGGCAAAGTCGTCGAGATCGACGAGCTCGCTGAGCAGTACACGGCCATCCTCGAGTACGAGCTGCCGATGGAGTCACGGCGCCCGGACGTCGTGTTACTCGTCAACGGCGCCGTCGTCGTTCTCGAGCTGAAGGGAAAGGTCGAGCCCGACCAGGCAGATCTCGATCAAGCCGCAGCCTATGCACGGAATCTCCGCTGCTACCACAAACACTGCACCGAGCGCGAGGTGCACGCAGTCGTCGTGCCCACGCGGGCGCCCGGCTACGTCGGCGCTCGGGACGGCGTGTACATCTGCGGCCCGGCATCGCTACACCAGCTCATCAACGACCTCCAGCGCCCGTGGGAAGACGGACCGCTTACGGCTGAGGAGTTCCTCGCGCGCGACGCGTACTGCCCGCTCCCCACGCTCGTGCAAGCGGCGCGCGAGTTGTTCATCGAGGGCACGATCCGCCCGATTCACCAGGCGCGCGCACACACGCAGCCCGCGATCGACGAGATCGCGCGCATCGCTCACGAGGCGGCGAGCACGCGCTCGCGGCATCTCGTGCTCGTCACTGGAGTCCCGGGCTCCGGCAAGACGTTGGTCGGTCTCAGTGCGGTCCACAACCCAGCCCTCGACGACCTGGCGGTGGAACGCGCCGGCGGCAAGCCGCCCGCTCCTGCCATCTTCCTGAGCGGCAACGGTCCGCTCGTTCAGGTCCTGCAGTACGAGCTGCGCGGCGCCGGCGGAGGCGGCAAGACCTTCGTCCGTGACGTCAAGAACTACGTCAAGCAGTACCTCGGCGACGGCAAGGCCATCCCGCCCCAGCACGTCATCGTGTACGACGAGGCACAGCGCGCGTGGGACCTCGAGCAGGTGATGGCCAAGCACAGTCTCCCCTTCCCCAAGAGCCAGCCCGAAGCATTCGTCGACTTCGGCGAGCGCATCCCGGAGTGGTGCGTCCTCGTGGGGCTCATCGGCTCCGGCCAGGAGATCCACGTGGGAGAGGAGGCCGGTCTCGCACAGTGGCGCGTCGCGCTCGAGAAGGCGGCCGACGCCCAAAGCTGGACGGTGCACGCACCGCGGAAGGTGCTGGATGAGTACTTCGGACCCGATCCGCAGACCGGCGCGCCCCTACCTTGCCGCACAGAGGCCAGCGCAGCCCTCGAGCTCACCGTCGAACTCCGCTTCCACTTCGCCCAAGACCTCGATGACTGGGTCGAGAACGTCCTCGAGGGCGGCGACGCCTCCCGCGGACAGGACCTCGCCGCTCGGCTGGAGGCTGCCGGCTATCATCTCCGGATGACGCGCGACCTCGAGGTCGCCAAGAGCTACCTCCGCAACCGCTACGCGGAAGCGCCGGAGGCTCGCTTCGGCCTCCTCGCGTCGTCGCGCGACAAGGTGCTCGAGCGCGAATGGGGCATCCCCAACGGCTGGCATGCGACGCAGCGAGTGCAGCTCGGCCCGTGGTACGGCGAGGGCGACGGCGACCAGCGCTCCTGTCGCAACCTCGCGCAGTGCGTCACCGAGTTCGGCGCACAGGGATTAGAGCTCGACGCCGTGCTTCTGGCGTGGGGCACGGACTTCATCCGGGTCAGGGATCTCAACGGCACCGAAGAATGGTCCAACGAGTACGCCAAGCGGCACCAGCGCGGCAGCCATGTGAAGGACCCCTTCCGGCTTCGGCTGAACGCCTACCGCGTGCTCTTGACGAGGGGCCGGGATGCGACGGTGCTCTTCATCCCGCCGCATCCGCTGCTCGACCTGACGGCCGCCTGGTTGCAGGCCAACGGGGTCAAGATGCTCGACAGCGGACAGCCGGTCTGAGCTACCCCAGGAGCACGTCCCCGCTGTCCAGCGTCCACCCGTCGGCATCCCGCCGCGCCACGTAGGTTGCGCCCATGCTCTGGACGCGGTTGCCCGCCCGCGGGCCCATCCACATGCGCAGGGGCGCGGCGAACCAGTAGTCGAGCCGCCACTCGTCAGGGCCGAGCGGCGTGAGCCCGAACAGCCACACGGGGACCTTGATGGCGTCCGTCTCCTCGTCACGTGTGAGCTCAAGGTACCTGGACTCGTCCAGCGGCTCTAGCGGCGTGTCGTACCTCCACGTGAACCAGGCGCGGTGGATGACGTCGGCATCGGCGGCGCCGGCGTCCTCTTCCCCACTGTGGACCGCCAGGGCGACCCAGCTGCCGTCGGCGGGTTGCTGGCTGGGCTCCAGAGCGGCCGCGATCTGCGGCAGGGCGGCGATCGCCTCCTCGATGGTGTGCGCGTCGGTGCGCTGAGTGTCGTCTGCTCCGTCCATGCCATCAGGATAAAGGACGGGTCGGACGTCACTGCCGGTGACGCAGCGGCTCCGTCGCCGGCGCTTCAAGAAGCGTGAACGCGTCGAGCCCATGCTTCACCGCCCCCCGGGTAGAAGGAGGGCGACAACCAGACTCCGCGGGGGACCCAATGGACATCAACACGCAGGCGCCCGTCATCGCACGCGAGGAGATCCGCATCGACGCCGACGTCCAGACGGTCTGGGACGTGCTCGCCGACGTCGAGCACTGGCCCAGCTGGAACAAGGGAGTCCGTTCGATGACGCTGCACGGCAGCGTCGCGACCGGCACGTCGTTCGAATGGAAGGCCGGGCCGGGCACCATCAAGTCGCGCATCGCCGAGGTCGACCCGCCTCACAGGATCGTCTGGACGGGGGTCACCCTCGGCATCAAGGCCGTCGACGCCTTCAGCTTCGAGGCATCCGAAGGCGGCACGCTCGTGCGGCAGGCCGAGTCCTGGGAGGGCCTGCCCGTGCGTTTCCTCCGCTCGCGCATGGAGCGCACGCTGCGCGGGAGCCTGCGCGAGGGCCTGCGCTCCCTCAAGTCGGAGGCGGAGCGCCGGGCCGCGGCGGCAGCCGCGGCCTGACCAGTGGAGTCGAGCCGGCCTGACGTGTCGGAGTCGAGCCACGCGTCCGCCGGCGGCACAGGGACCGCCGGCGGCGGCTACGATATCTCGGGCGCGAGGTACGTGCGCTGACTGCCTGAGCCGGCCGCGAGCTCCTTGCCGAGGCGCACGACCTCGCGGACCAGCAGGTCGAAGTCCTCGCGGCGGGTGCGGTGGTTGGCGACCGCCACGTGCAGGTACTTCCGGCCGTTGACGGTGGAGACGGACGGCACGGCGATGCCGCGCTCCTGCAGCTCGAGCTCGATCTCCTTGTTGAGCCGGTCAAGCGCGGCGTCGTCGAGCTCGGGACGCACGTAGCGGAAGCAGACGATGTTCAGCTGCCGCGGGAGCGCCAGCTCGAGTCCCGGCGTGGCGGTGACCAGGCCCTCGAGATACCGGGCCTGGTCGATGTTCTGCTGGATCACGCGGGCGAACTTCTCGGTGCCGTGCTCCTTGAACGCCATCCACACCTTGAGGGCGTGGAACCCGCGCGAAAGCTCGAACCCGAAGTCCGAGAGCCAGGGCACGTCGACGGCAGTCAGGCCTCTCTCCCCCTCGCCGTGCGCCAGATACGACGGCGTGAGCGAGAACGTGTCCAGCTGCGCCTGCGCGTCGCGCACGAGCACGCAGCCGACCGGATAGGTGAGGTTCATCCACTTGTGCAGGTCGAAGGCGAGCGAGTCGGCGCGCTCCATGCCGGCGACGAGGCGCCGCGACTCGGGAGCGATGGCCGTCCAGGCGCCGAAGGCGCCGTCCACGTGGAACCAGAGGTCCTGCGCGACGCAGAAGTCGGCGAGCTCGGGCAGGGGGTCGATCGAGCCCGTGTTGGTGGTGCCGGCCACGCCGACCACGCAGACGGGCCGCAGGCCGACGGCGCGGTCGGCGGCGACCAGCTCCGCGAGCGCGTCGAGGTCGATGCGCATGAGGTCGTCGGCGGGCACGCGGCGAAGCGACGTCGTACCCATGCCGAGCAGCTCCACGGCCTTCGTGAGCGACGAGTGCGCCTCCGTGGAGCAGTACACGGTGAGGCGCGCCGCGCCGGCGTCGTCGGCCGCCAGCCCTTGCCCGCGCACGTCGAAGCCTGCCCTCGCGTTCCGCGCCACCGCCAGGGCGATGAGGTTCGACGCCGAGCAGCCGCTCGTGAGCAGGCCTCCCGCCTCCGTCGGATAGCCGAGCAGCTCTTTGCACCAGTCCAGGACCTGCAGCTCGACGTAGTTGTTGGCGACGAACGAGTAGATGCCGCTCACCGCATCCGTCGAGGCGGCCAGCATCTCGGCGACGACGCTCAGCGGCGTGCCCGTGCCCAGGACCCAGCCCCAGAACCGCGGGTGGCTGTTGCCGAGCTGGTAGGGCCGCACGTACTCGAGGTACTCGGCGTAGATCTCCTCGACGGCCTGCGGCCCGGCGGGCGCGCCGCCGGAGAAGTGCTCCTTGACGTGCGCCGGCGCGTGCTGCCAGGCGGGGCGCTCGCGCAGGGACGCCATGTAGTCCACAGCGTCGTCCACGGCGCGGTGCGCGAGCGCGCGCAGCTCCGACCAGTCTTGGGGGTCGAGGGTCTCTTCGTGCGTCATGTCGCCTCGCGAGGTCTCCATCGGGTCGGCAGATTCTATCCCGCCGGACGGCCGCGGCTCACGCGGGACCGGCCGCAGCTCACGCGCGCTCGGCCGCGGCGCCGTCGTGCATTGACTGTCACGGTCGGCGATGCCAGCATGAGGACATCCATCGCCCGTGAGGCTCCGGCCCTCCGGCCTCCCGGAGCCGCGGTCTCGGTGGGCTTCTCTTCCGGAGGCTGAGGACATGACCACCAACCCGTCGCAGACCACCCTCGACTGGGTCGAGGAGCGCGAGGCGCCGGTGGAGGCCATCCTCGCGGCGCAGCTGCCGGACGGCCACTGGGTCGAGCGCGACAGCTTCTACACGGGCAAGTACCGGAGCACCGTGTGGAGCCTGATCATCCTCGCGGAGCTGGGCGCCGAGGGCGGGGACCCGCGGGTGCGGGCCGCCTGCGAGGCGGTCCTGCGCGACGCGCAGGACCCGGACTCAGGCGGCTTCTCCTCCCAGCGCAGCAAGCGCGCCGGCGGCGGCCTCCACTCCATGGTCGCCCCGTGCCTCACCGGCAACATGGTCTTCGCCCTCATCCGCCTCGGCATGCTCGACGACCCTCGCGTGCAGCGAGGACTCGACTGGATCACGACCTATCAGCGGTTCGACGACGGCGACGCCGACGTCCCCACGGACTGGCCCTACCACATCGAGATGTGCTGGGGCCGCCACACCTGCCACATGGGAGCGGTGAAGGCGCTCAAGGCGCTCGCGGAGGTGCCGCCCGAGCGCCGCACGCCGGCGATGCAGGCCACCGTCGACGCCGGCGCCGAGTACCTGCTGCGCCACCACATCTTCAAGCGCAGCCACGACCTGACCAAGGTCTCCAGACCCGGCTGGAAGCGCTTCGGCTTCCCGCTCATGTACCAGACCGACGTGCTCGAGATCCTCTGGATCCTCGCCCGGCTCGATCCGGCCTACGCGGGCGACGAGCGGGCGCGCGAAGCGCTGGACCTCGTCGCCTCCAAGGCCGACGCCGACGGTCGCTGGAGGCTCGAGCAGACCTTCAACGACCGCTTCGTCGTCCCCATCGAGACCAAGGGAGAACCCAGTCGCTGGGTCACGCTGCGCGCTCTCGAGGTGCTGCAAGCGGCCGAGGCCTGACGCCGCACGTGCGGCGCAGTCGTCTTCGGCCGGATTCCCGCCCGCCTTGCCGTCAACAAACGGTACCGCCCCAACAGTGCGTCCTGATACACTGCCGCCCTGCTTAGCGCCCGATCCAAGGAGAGTGCATGCGCGTCCGTCGATGTCTCACCCTGCTCGCCCCTCTGCTCCTGAGCGTGGCGGCGTTCGCGGCCGGCGCCGCGGCGACCGCGCCGCCGGCCGTCGCCGGCGTCGTCACCGGAAGCGTGTACGACGCCTACCAGAATCCCCTCGGAGGGATCCTCGTCGAGGCGCTGGACAGCGCGACCGGCATCCCGGTCGCTTCGGGGACCACAGACCCCGACGGGGGCTACTTCAGCTTCGAGATGGAGTCTCCGGCGACGGGCATGTACAAGGTCCGGGTCTCCGACCCGGCAGGGGTCTTCACCACCACCTACCTCTACGGCCAGTCGTCTTTCGAGGCGGGGCTGCTGTTCGGCTACAGCTGAAGCGTGTCGTCGCTGGAGGTCGTCCAGCTCAACACCACCCTGAGGGGAACGCTGGCCGGTACGGTCAAGGACTCGGCGGGCGCAGCACTGCCGGGGATCACGGTCACCGCCCGGGTCGACGGCGGCGGACAGGGTCAGCTCACCACCACGTCCGCGACAGACGGCTCCTGGGCATTCACCAACCTGGACGTCGGGGCGGGCCGGCCCTACTCGGTGAGCTTCAGCGACCCGGCCGGCACGTACCTGCCGCTTTACTACGACGCCGACCCGTCGACGCCGGCCACCCGGGAGATGGTCAGAGTGGTCGCCGGTCAGACGACCACAGCCGATGCCGTCCTGCGCCGCTCCGCGCAGCTCACCGGCACGGTGCACAACACGGCCGGAGACGCGCTGGCGGGCATCGTCGTGCGCGCTCGCCGCGACGGCAACGCGCAGGGCGAGCTCATGACGGTGACGGCCGCGGACGGCTCCTTCGCGTTCCGCGGCCTGCAGATCTCCACGGTGCAGTCCTACTCGGTGAGCTTCAGCGACCCGGCCGGCGTGTACCTGCCGCTGGACTACGACGCCGACCCGGCGACGCCGGCCGACCTCGACATGGTCGAGGTAGCCGCCGGCGGGACGGCTACGGCCGACGCCGTCATGCGCCGCTCCTGCACGCTCAGCGGCATCGTCACCGACAGCCGCACCGGCGCTCCGGTCGCCGGCGTCCGGATCGAGCCGGTCCTCGCGCCGGGGCAGCCGCCGAAGACCGGGCCCTTCCCCGTCTCCGCCGGCGTCACTGACGCCGCGGGCGCCTACACGCTCACGGGCATCCCGGACGGCGTCTACGTGCTGGCCTGCCAGGGCAAGCCGCCGGTGTACGGCCTGCAGTACTGGCCGGCGGCCGGGACGGCCGCAGCCGCGACGCCGATCGAGCTCACGCCGTCGGCGCCGACCGCCGTCGCCGACGTCGTCCTGCAGCGCGACTCCACGCGGCCGGTCACGAAGGCGCTCAAGAACGTCACGACGCGCAGGAAGAAGGCGGCGAAGTTCGCCTTCCGCGTCACGGACGCATACGGCGGCCAGGCGAAGCTGACCCTCCTGGTCGCCACCGCGAAGGGCAAGATCAAGGCGCGCGTCAAGCTCGGCGTGCGGCGCATCAACGTGGCCGACAGCGCGAAGTGGAAGCCGGCTCGCCTCGCCGCGGGCAGATACACCTGGTGGGTGACGGCGACGGACCTCGCCGGCAACACCCAGTCGAAGGCCGTCAAGAAGGCGCTGGTCGTGAAGCGCTGAGCGGGCTGGCTCAGGCCAGCCCCATGCTCCTGAGCTGGCCCTCCGTGTAGCCGAAGAAGTGCGCCGTCTCGTGCAGCACGGTCACGCGGATCAGCCGCGCCAGGTCGGCGCGGCTTGAGCTCACGCGCTCCAGGTTGGCGCTGTACAGATGGATGGTGTCCGCGTACGGAGCGCCGAAGGTCACCGAACGCCGGTTGAGCGGGACTCCGTGGTACAGGCCCAGCACGCGCGGATCGAGGCCGCCCTGCACCAGCTGCGCCGACGGCCGTGCCTCGATCATGATGCCCACGCCCTGCAGCTCGTCGAGCAGCGCCCGCGGGAGTTCGTCGAGCGCCGCGGCCGCCGCGGCTTCGAACTCCTCCCCGGTCATGAGCGTCGGCCCCGTCGGGGCGGCGGCATCCAGGTCCCGCACGCGGACCCACTCGTGCGCCCTGCCCTCGCGGTCGCCCAAGGCACCGAGGACCCGGCCCAACAGGTAGCGCGCGTCGGCCTCGGCCGCGGGCGGCAGGCCGCCCGCGGCCAGGTGCGCGCGCAGACGCTGGGCGGCCGCGCGCGCATCGCCTGCGGCGAACAGGCGCGCGGCCTCGTGTACGGCGTTCTCGACCGGCATGACCCGCATCATACCGGCGCGCCCCTACGCCTGCAGCGCGCCCTCACCGCTGATGTTGACCAGCCAGTCGATGCCGAACCTGTCCGTCAACATGCCGAAGCTGTCGCCCCAGGGAGCCTTCTCCAGCGGCATCCGCTCCTGGCCGCCCTCCTTCAGTCGCTCGTAGTAGCCGCGGAGCTCGGATTCGTCATCGCCGCTCAGCGAGATGCTGATGGTGTTACCTGGCGTGTACTCGACGCCGTTCGGCGTGTCTGCCCCCATGAGCACCATGCCATTGGGGGCCTGGAGCATGGCGTGCATGATCTTGTCGCCCTCCTCCGGACCCGTGCCGACATCGAACTCCTTGAACGTCGTCATGTCGAGCGTGCCGCCGAACACGCCCCGGTAGAACTCCATCGCCTCACGCGCATTGTCGCGGAAGCTGATGTACGGATTGAGTCTGGACTGCATGGTCGACCTCCGGTGAGCCTTGGTTGCCGCGCCTGACGGCTTGCCCGAGGTGTTCCCGGAGAAGGACAAGTCTGACGGGAGGGCGTCGGACCGCCCGCTCCTGCCGGCCTAGGCGGCCTCTGCGCCGGCCCCGGCCGGCGCCTGCGGCACGGACTCGCCGCCGGCCGGGTCACTCGCCGGGGGCCCTCCGGCCGCCGGCTCGGGCTCGGGCAGGTCGCGCATGCGCAGGAGCGGCGAGCGCACCAGCCAGAGCACGCCCAGGCCGCCGCCGGCAGCGGCGAGGATCAGCGTCTCGCGCGTGCCGATCGTGGTGGCGAGCGCGCCCGCCGCAAGAGCGCCGAGCGGGCGCACCCCGTAGTTGACCATCATGTAGGCGCCGCTGACGCGCGAGCGGAACCTGTCGGGGATCGTCGCCGCGAAGATCGAGCCGATGCTGATGTCGAGCATCATCACGCCGAACCCGGCTCCGAACTCGGCGGCCAGCAGCATCAGCAGCACGATGCTCTGCGGACCGCCGGCCAGCGGCACCAGCAGCAGCGGCAGCGGGAACACCAGGCAGCCGGCGGCGAAGGTGGGCCCAACACCGATGCTGCGGGCGATCCGTCCCGTCAGCAGGGACCCGATCACGCCGCCCACGGCCCCGGCGCCGAGCACCAGGCCCAGCGTGCCGGGCGAGAGCCCCAGCGAGCGCGTCACGTAGAGGACGAAGAGCGCGAGGAAGGCGTAGTCGAAGATGTTGAGCGTGGCCGTGGCGGCGAGCGCCGACCGCACCACGGGCGACGCGGCGATGAAGCGGACCCCGCCGAGCACGAGGCCCCTCTGGGCCTCCTCTCTCGGCGGCTCGACGGCCTCCACCCGATGCAGGAAGAACGCTGACACGCAGTACGTCGCCGCGTCCAGTGCGAGGGCGACGGGAGCGGTGAGCGCCTGCACCAGCGCGCCTCCGATACTCGGTCCCACCACCCCCGACAGCGCCCGGCTCCCGTTGAGCAACGACATCGCTCCCATGTAGTCGACACGCGGCACCAGCGCCACGAACAGGGCGTTGTACGAGACCATGAAGAGCACGCTGAGGGCGCCGCTGAGGAACGCCACCGCGTAGAGGAGCGGCAAGGAGAGTACGCCGAAGGCCGTGCTCAGCGGGACGATCGCCAGGAGCAGACCTCTCCCGAGATCCGTGGCGATCATGGTCCGGCGCCGGCGGCCATGCCGATCCACGAGGGCTCCGGCGTGCAGCGAGAACAGCAACGCGGGGACGAGCGCCGCGGCCGTCAGATAGCCCATCTCCGCGGCGCCTGCGTCCAGCTCGAGCACGGCGACCAGCGGCAACGCGATGAGCGTGATCTGGTCGCCGATCAGCGACACTGTCTGTGCCGCCCAGAACCTGCGGAAGGCGGGGCGCGCCGCGAGGAGCGCCGGAGTCAGGCGGGAGAGCAGCCTCATGATGGGCCCCGGGAGAGCGGCCGCCGTCAGCCGCCGGCCGCCTCCGGCTCGGCCGGCGGTCCCGGCTCAGAGTCGTCGGCCGTTCTCGGCTGGACCGGCGTCGCCGGTCCAGCCTCGTCGACGGCTTCGGGCGCTGCCCGCCCCCGTCGGATCCGCGGGAACGCCAGGTTCAAGAAGGCGACCGGACGCGAGCCGTCGGGTCGCAGCTCGGGACGTTCGTTCCGCTCCTCGTACCTTTCGAGCAGACTCCACACGCGGCGTCCCAGCTCGGCCAGTTCGTCCGCCGTGAGGTACACCAGCGCGTCGTTGAGCTGCGCCGCCTGCTGCCACTCTTCCGGCTCCTCGAGCTTGTGGTCGACCCAGGCCATCAGCTCCTCGAAGTGCTGCTCGGCCACGACCCCCTCGAGCAGCTGGGACGCCGCCGCCGCCTCCTGCCCGCGCATGACGTTGGGCCAGCTCGTCGAGGAGGCCGTTGCCCGCCACGGGCGCTCGCGCCCGCGGCCACCTCCGGCCTCCTCGACAAGCCCGTACTTGGCGAGCTGCCCCAGATGGAAGGTGCAGCGCTGAGGCGTCTCGCCGAGCTCGCGCGCCGCCTGCGTGGCAGTCATCGGGCCGCGCATCCGCAAGAGCCCGACCAGCTTGAGCCGCGTGGGATGCGCGAGCGCCCGGAGCGCGCGGGCGTCGCGGAGCTCCACGGTCTTCGGACGCTCCGCGCGGAGGTCGCCTGCCGGCGCCCCCGCGCGTCGCGCAGCCTTCCCTCGCCGTGTCCGGTCGTCCTTCATGTCTCACAACATATCCTTTAAAGCATTGCTTGTAAACCACGGTCGCCGACGGCCGCGTACGGGGCCGGCCGGAGTCGCCGACTGCAGCGTCAGCCGCGGTAGCGCAGCACCACCGACGTCTCGACCTGCCGCTCCGGGATCGTCCAGTAGCGGCGCAGCAGCCGGTCCTTCTCGGCCGGGGTGACGAGCGCGAAGCCGTGGCGCTCGTAGAACGCCACGGCCCACCAGGCGGCCGCCCAGGTGCCCACCAGCAGCGGCCGCCCGTCGGCGGCGGCCAGGCGCACCAGGTGCGTCAGCAGGTGGGCGCCCACGCCGGCGCGTTGGCGGTCCGGCCGCACGTAGGCGTGCCGGATCAGCGTCACGTCGTCCACGTCCTGGATGCCCATCACGCCAACGAGGAGCGGCGGCGGGCCGGAGACTCGGACGGTCGCTTCCGCTTCAGCGCCGGTCTGGGCCGCGCCGGCGGTCCCGGCGGCGGCGACCTCCTCTTCGCCGGCGTTCGCGCCTTCGCCGCCCTCGAAGAGTCCCCAGAAGCGCACCCCGGCCGCGATCTCGGCCATGATCTCCTCGAGCGGCATGTACGGCTGGTGATAGCGGTCCGCGGGGATGACGCCCGCGTAGGCGGTCGCCGCCGCGTTGACGACGGCGACCATCGCCGGCAGGTCGGCATCGGTGCAGAGGCGGAGGATTGGCCGGTCCGGGCCGGACACCGTGCGCTCCTGCTCCCCGGCCGGCTCGACCACCGAGTCCCCGGAGGTGGTCACGCCGAGGTGCGTCACGTCTCTCCCGCTCACCCCTCGCCGGTGCCTGCCCGTCATCCCAGCCTTCTCCTGGAGCGCCCACCCGCTCCCCTGGGCGCTCGCCATCCGAGCCGCGCCACCGGATACTACCCCGTCCGGCGTGCGTGAGCGGGAGCCCGCCGGATCGTCCGGGCCGCGACCGTCGGAGCCGACGGCAGGCCCACCGGGTCGATCAAGGAGCCGGGGTCTACCGGACCGGGCCATGGGTCAGGGAGCGAGGACTGAGGGGCGGCCGAGCGAGCGCTTGGATCAGGGGGCGAGGACTGAGGAGCGGGCCGAGGCGAGCGCTTGGGCAAGGCTGCCGGGGGCCCGCTCCTCAGGACTCGCTGAGGACGGCCTGCAGGAGGGCAGCGCCGCGTGGCTCTTCGGCCTCGCGCCGCCCGGACCGCAGTGCCGGTCCGTACTCAGGCTGCAGGTCGGCGCTGAGCTCGGCGGCGTCGAGATCATCGTGGTCGGCGATGCCGTCGCCTGTCTTCAGCGCGTCCAGCGCCGCAGGTCCCACGTCGCCGAGGTCCGGCTCGCCGTCACCCGAAGCCCACTCGTCGGGGCTGCACACGGCCCACACGTCCACGGCACGCATCCGGCGCGTGCCGGCCGCATGAAGCCCCTTCTCGACGGCCGCCCACAGGACGTCCGGGGAGGCCGGCGTCGAGACGCAGTCGGCGGCGCCGGCCCGCCAGGCGTCCACAACGTCGTCGTGTCTGGAGGACGCCAGGACCACGAGGTGCGTGTGTTCCCCGTGATGGAAGTCCCGCACCAGACGGCACATCTCGGGACCCTCGATCTCGGGCAGGTCCCAGTCGACGAGCGCCACCTCGGGCGGATCGTCGTGCAGGAGCAGATCGAGTGTCTCGGCGCCGTTCTCGGCGGTGATGATCTCGACATCCAGCACCTCGATCCGACGCCCTGCTCCGCGCATCACGACGTCGGCGAGCGCCCTCCGGGCCTTGCTGCTTCCGTGGGCGATGAGGACTCGCACGTCTGCTCCCTGGTCGGCGTTGACGGTCGGCGTTGACGCACTGCTTCTACCACGCGCGTCGTCCCGGCCGAAACGGGCTGGCATAGTACGTTCGTTTAGCCGTGCGTGACTCTCCGTGGCCTTCGCGGGCAACGCCCGCCGAGGCCCGCCACGGGCGCGTGGCGGACCGGAGGCGCGGAGCCGCGGCCGCGCTCGCAGCGCAGCGGGCCGCCGGTCAGGCCGCCCGCTCCTGACGCGGCCGCACGTTGTGGTTGAGCCTGAAGACGTTGTCCAGGACGGTCTCGTCGCCCCCATGGACGCTCGCATCTGGACGCCAACGGACGCCGCCTGCGGCCCAGCGGGTGCGGGAAGAGACCCGGTATGGCGATCTCCTACCGCGCACGGTCGACTGCACCCGTCTGCCGGACCCCGGGTCCGGAACGACGCCGCGAGCGCCGGTTGCGCGTGCAGGAGCGGCGCTCCGGCTTCGACCGGCGCCGGAACGTCTGCCGTTCCCCCGTCCTCGCGGCCCTCGAGACGCCGGCGCTCAGACTCCGCGACCAGCCGGTCCTCTTCCTCGAGCTGCTCATCATGATCAACCTGCTGAGCGTGCTCGACCTCCTCATCACCCTCATCGTCCTGGAGATGGGCGCGGCCGAGCTCAATCCGCTGATGGCGTATCTGATCGACGCCGGCCCGGTCCAGGCCGCGGGCGTCAAGATCGGCGTGGTCGCGCTGGCCACGCTCGGGCTGTGGCTGCTGCGCCGGTACCGTGCCGCGTTGACGACGGCGGTGATCCTCTTCGCAGCCTACGCCTCCCTGGTGATCTTCGAGCTCGTCGGGCTCATCCGGTTCTTCTGAATCGACCGGGCATGCGCCCCCTCGATCCGCCCCCCTCGCACGGGACGCGCATGGTCCTCGACTGACGCGGCCGGCGGTATCGCAGCACCTCAAGGTGCTGCGCGACGCCGGCCTCGTCGACGAGCGCACCGCCGGTACCCGGCACCTCTACCGCCTCGCTCCGTCAGGTCTGGCTGCCGTCCATGCCTATCTGGAGGGGCTCTGGGGCACCGCACTCACCCGCTGCACCGCCGCCGCGCAGGAGGAGCGGCGCAGAGGAGGAGACATGCAGCCCGCAGTCATCCCACCTGTGCGCAAGACGATCGTGGTGCCGCTGCCGCCCGACCGGGCGTTCGACCTGTTCTTCACGGGCATGGACGCCTGGTGGCCGCTGGCGTCGCACTCCGTGTACGGCGAGGAGGCCGCCCGCGTCACCGTCGAGGCGCAGCCGGGAGGTCGCCTCGTCGAGCATGCGGCGGACGGCCGGACGTCCGAGTGGGGAGAGTTCCTCGTCGGGGACCCGCCCATGCGGGCGGTGTTCACCTGGCATCCCGGATACGACGACGAGGTCGCCACGGAGGTCGAGGTGCGGTTCACCCCGGAGGGCAGGCTCACCAGGGTCGACCTCGAGCATCGCGGCTGGGCGGCGCTCGGCGAGCGCGCCGAAGCGACGCGTGAGGGGTACGAGACCGGATGGAACCTGGTGTTCGCGGTGCGGTACGGCGGAGCAGCACTGCGCGGCACGGACGGGACAGCGCGGCAGGGCCGTTTG
The DNA here is from genome assembly GCA_012514235.1 of Actinomycetota bacterium. Classification (GTDB taxonomy): domain Bacteria; phylum Actinomycetota; class Thermoleophilia; order UBA2241; family UBA2241; genus CAIXSE01. The sequence goes on along the minus strand of JAAZAR010000105.1, from coordinate 15,492 downwards.
AGGCGGCCGCCAGACTCATCACTCGGTCCCTTCCGTCAGCCGTCGGACTCGGGGTCGTCTTCGTCGCCCTCGTCGCGGCGATCCCGGCGCGACGCGAGATAGCGGCCGAGCGGCAGACTCTGCGCCCTGCGTCTGACGTCGCCTGCCGACGTCGCAGAGCCGGCCGACGGGAGCGCCGGTTCCCGCGACGCTGGGGCCGGCGCCGGCACCGTGATCCTCGACGCCACGCTCGCCCTCACCGCGTCGGCGGCTCCCTGCTTGGGGACGACGTTGATGATCGCCTCGCAGGGCAGGTTGTTCAGCACGTAGTCGATGGTGCCGCCGAACACCCTGTTGCCGACGCGTCGCTTGCCCTGCGAGCCGAGGACGATGACCTCGGAGCGGCGGGCGATGGCCTCTTCGACGATCGCCCGCCCCGCCGACCGCGCCGTGACGACGTGCGGCGTCACCTTGATCTTGAACTGGTCCGCGGCGCGGCTGGCGCGCTCCAGCACCTCGTGGGCGCGCCGGTTCTCATCCGGCAGACTCGCGTCGATGGGCAGGTTGAGCGGCACCTCGATCACGTACAGCGTGTCGATGGACGAGTCGCGCTCGGTGGCGAGCTGACAGGCGAGGACCATCATCTCGTCGCTCACCTCGGTGTCGCGCAGCGGCACCAGCAGCTGGTCGTAGACCACGTCTTCCTGCAGCGAAGCCGGCAGCGTCGGCGCCGTGACCGTCTTCGTCAGCGAATAGCCGTGCGCCGTGCGGTAGACGACGTAGGCCACGAGGCCCGCGGCGACCCACGCGACGCCGATGATGCCGCTCATCGGCTTGTAGGAGACGATGACGCACCAGACGGCGAACGTGCCGATGCCGCCGAGCACCGCGGTGAGCGGCACCGACGTCGTGCCGATCCGCACGTTGAGCGGCGGCCGGAAGGGGCGGGCGAGGTCGGGTTCCTTGCGCCGCAACACGACGACCGACAGGTGGGCGGCAGTGAACGAGATCATCGAGCCGAAGGCGTACAGGTCCGCCAGGAACGGGATCTCCCCCGGCAGGATGAGGATCACCGCGATGATGCCGAAGAGGACGATCGCGACGTAGGGAGTGAGCCGCGTGGGATGCACGCGACCGAGCGCACGCGGCAGCTGGCGGTGGTGACCGAGCGAGAACGCGAGGCGGGAGACGCCGATGATGCCGGCGTTGGTGGCGATGAAGAGGATCGTGGCCGCCAGGATGCCGACCCAGGGGCCGAGGATCCAGCGCAGCCACGAGACGTCGTCCGGCAGGAAGCGGACCATGCCGAGGACGGGGTCGGCGAGGTAGTTGCTGCCCAGCTGGGTGCCGTGCAGCGTCGTGACCTCCTGCCCGTCGACCGTCCTCACCTCGCCGGTCGGCTCCTGCGCGGGGATGACCACGCGCCCGTCCTCCAGCGTCTGGAGCGGCACGTACGCCGTCACCTCGGGATCCGACTTGAGGACGTACGTGCCCTCGGGCTCGCCCGGGATGACCTCGACCGGCACGGTCCTGCCCGAGGCCAGGTCGACGGGCACCGTGTTGGCGCCGACGTTCATCGCCGAGAGCGCCGCCAGCGGCATGCCGATGTACACCACGAGCACCGCGACGATGACGAAGTTGATCGATCGCGGCACGTCCTTGTCCGGCCGCTGAGCCTCCTCGGCCATGTTCGAGATGGTCTCGATGCCGGTGTAGGCCACGGTGCCCATGGCGAGGCCGTACAGGAACTGGCTCCAGGTCGGTGCGACGCCCCACTGGATCTGGTCGATCAGGATCCTGGGCTCGAGCAGGAGCACGAGCGCGATGATCATGATGAGCACCTGCGTGCCGAGGTCGAGCAGGGCCAGCACCACGTTGAGCGCGGCCGCCTCCTTGATGCCCACGATGTTGAGTACCACGAGGACGAGGATCGTGACGGCGCCGCCGATCACGTTGTACGGCGACTCCTTGAGGATCGGCCAGAAGATCGACAGGTACTGCGGCACGAACAGCGCCGAGATGGCGATGGTGGCCGTGTAGGTGAGCATCTGCGCCCAGCCGACCCCGAAGCTGGCGAACTCGTTGAAGGCGCGTCGGGTGAAACTGGACGCGCCCCCCGCCTCCGGCATGGCCGCCGTGGCCTCGGAGTAGGACCAGGCGGTGGCGATGAACAGGCATCCCGTGATGACGAACACCGCCGGCGTGAGGCCGAGCGCCGCCACGGCGACCACGCCGAGCGCGTAGTAGATGGAGGAGCCGACGTTGCCGTACGCCGTGCTGAAGAGAGCTCCGACCCCCAGCACCTTCTGGAGCGAGTGTCCTTCTCTGCGCTTGCGGCGTGCCAACGACTGTCCTTCTCAGATTTCGCCATGGCGCCGCGCGCGACCGCAGTGCGGCAACCAGGCGCACATACGGCACGGCGCAGCGCGTGCGAGGGGCCGGGTGACGGGAACGAGCGAAGCGACGGGCCGGGACTGCTTCCGGGCTTCAATTGAAGCAGTCCCGGCCCCTCCGTGCATCAAGCGAAAGACGTAGAACAAGGTCACCCGAAAGTATGAGTCGAGTACGGCTGTCGGGCGGTTCCTGAGTCCGACGGGACGTCGTGAGGTGGCTGCGCCCTCCGAAGGCGGCCCCTGCCGCTCAGACCAGCTTCCGGCGGATGGCGATCGAGGTGGCTTCCGTGCGCGTCGAGACGCCGAGCTTGGCCATGATGCTGCTGACGTGCGTCTTGACGGTCGCGACGCCGATGACGAGGCGCTCCGCGATGTCGGCGTTGGTGAGGCCGTCGGCCATGAGCGCGAGCACCTGTCGCTCGCGCGCCGTGAGCGCCTCGGCGCCCTGCGGCGGACCGGAGACCGAGCGGACCAGCGCGTCGGCCGCCTCGGGCGCCAGCGTGGAGCGCCCGGCGTGGGCGGCGCGGACGGCCTCCGCGAGCTGGTCCGCCGAGACGTTCTTCATCAGATAGCCGATGGCGCCGGCGCGCAGCGTCTCGTGGATGAGGGCGTCCTCGCCGAAGCTGGTGAGCGCCAGGACCCTGGTCTCCGGACACGACTCGAGCACCTGCTTGGTGGCGTCCACGCCCGAGGTGCCGCCGGGCATGACGAGGTCCATGAGGACCACGTCGGGGGACAGCTCACGACACAGGCGCACGGCCTCGTCGCCGTCGCCCGCCTGGCCGACGAGCTCGATGTCGTCGAACATGCCGAGCACGACCTCCAGGCCGCTGCGCACCAGCACGTGATCGTCGACGATGACGACCCTGATCCTGTCTTCGGCTCCGGCGTCCGCCACCGTGCCTCCCTCCGTCATGCCTTCCCGTCTTCCTTCGCCCAGACCGCCGTCACCGTCGTGCCGGCCACGGGGACGCTCTCGACGGTCACCCTGACGCCGGCATCCTCCGCGCGCTCACGCATCATCCTCAGACCGAGGTGGTCGGACGGTACGGCCTCCACGTCGAACCCACGGCCGTCGTCGCGCACGGTCAGGCGGACATCGGGTCCCGACGCGTCGAGCATAACCCACGCCCGGTCGGCGCCGGAATGGCGGCTCATGTTCTGCAGCGCCTCCTGGGCGATCCGGAAGAGCGCGACGCTCACGTGCTCCGGCAGTCCGGACGGCCCCCGCACGTCCAGCTCGACCCGCACGCGCGAGCCGCCCTCGGCGGCGGCGACGAGCAGCTCGAGCAGGCGCGGGAGCGACGCTCCGGCGAGCGCGTCCGGCCGCAGCTCCATGAGGAGGGTGCGCATCTCGGCGAGCGCTCCCCGGGCGAGCCGCTCCACGTCCCGGAGGTTCTCGCGCGCCTCCTCCGACGCCGGGCGCCAGCGACGACGGACGGCCTCGGCCTTGAGACTCGCGGCGAACAGGGACTGCGTGACGGAGTCGTGCAGGTCCCGGGCGAGCCGCGAGCGCTCGCTGGCCGCCGCCGCCTGGCGGACCTCGTCGCGCAGGCGGCCGTTCTCGATGGCGAGCGCCACCTGACCGCCGAACGAGGCGGCGAGCCGGACGTCGAGGTCCGTGAACTCGCGCTCGCCGCGATAGGTCAGCGCCAGCACGCCGTAGGGTTCCGAGCGCACCAGCAGCGGGACGGCGAGCAGCGCCCCCTCCGGCCCATCACCGCGGAGGGCGACGGGCTGCCGCTCGATATGGGCGCGGACGACCGGTCCTCCCTCGGTGAGCGGCAGGGTCGGGGAGTGCGCTGCCGTCCCCCCTGCGCCTGCCGCCACGAGCACCTGGCGCTGCTCGTCGAACCTGTAGATCCGGCAGTCGTCGCACCCCAGGAGTTGGCGCGCCTGCTCCACGACGCCGCCGAGCAGTTCCGACAGCGGACGGTCGTAGTCGAGGACCACGACCTCCTGCAGGGTCTGCAGCTGCGCCGCCAGCGACTCGAGCATCCCCGTCGCGATGCGCTCCGTCTCGTAGAGCTCCCCGACCTGCTTGAACAGGTACGACAGCGCGATGAGGGCGGCGCCGCTCAGGACGGTGAAGCAGGCGACACTGACTGTCGGCCCGTCCCAGCGTCCCTGGACCTGGATCACAGCGAGCGCCAGCCCCAGACACACACCGCTCACCACAAGGGCCCGACGGATGCGGAGGGTGAGGGCGGCGAGAGTGACCGGCACGAGGTAGAAGCCGGCGATGGGGTAGCTCGGGATGGCGAGGTCGAGCGCCAGCGCCCCGGCGACGGACAAGGCCACGAGCACGCCGGCGAGGCCGCGGCGACGGAGCGCCTCCACGCTGCCCATGAGCCTGAGAAAGCGCCCCCCTGGTTCTGCCTGCGGTCGTGCCGCCGTCGTCACTGCTGCCTCCGCTTCCGCCATGCAGCCTACCGCGTCCAGCCAACCACCTCCACCAGAAGACGGAGTCCGGCCGGCGGCCGCCCTTCGCTGACGGCACGGTCGCGTATGATTGACGAGAGTCGCGGTCCGAGAGGAGCCACCACGTCCACGCGCAGGATCGACCAGGTACAGAACATCAGCCGCATGTGTCTGGTGTGCGGACGCGACAACCCCGCCGGGCTGCACGCGCGCTACTACGAACTGAGCCCGGCAGATCCGGCTGCTTCAGGCGCCGCGACCGGTCCCGAGCTCCTCGGCGTGTTCCACGTTCGCGAAGAGCACCAGAGCTACCCGGGTCGCCTGCACGGCGGCATCAGCTCCGCCATCCTCGACGAGACGATCGGCCGGGCGATCCTGTTGCTCGAGCCCGGCGCCTGGGGCGTCACGGTCGAGTTCTCGGCCCGCTTCCGCAAGCCGGTGCTGCTGGACGAGGAGGTGCGCTGCGTCGCCCGCATCACGCGCGACACGAGCCGGCTCTTCGAGGGCACGGGGGAGATCCTGCTGTCGGACGGCTCAGTCGCCGTGGAGGGCCACGGCAAGTACTTCAAGCAGTCGCTCGAGGGCATCACCGATCGCGGCTTCGTTGAGCGTGAGTGGTTCGCTGATCCGCGTGACGCGCCGGACCGCGTGGACCTGTAGCGGTCCGGCCTCCGGCCGACGCCCGTGCTGCTTCACGGCCGAGCGGCGCCGCGAGGCGAGCCCGACGCACGAAACGCCGAGGGCGGGCGGTCCCAGCGGACCGCCCGCCCTCGGCGTTCTTCTCTGCCGGCCGCGGCGGCCGGCCGTGCGTCACTTCACCTTGAAGCTCTTGACCAGCTTCTTGGCGGTGTAGGCGTTTGCCTTCTTGGCTATGGACGCCGTGACGCGATGCGAACCCTTCTTGGTAGCCTTGTAGGTCCAGGAGTAGGCACCGGTGGCCTTGACGGTCGCCGTACCGGTCTTCATCTTGACCCACTTCTTGCCGACCTTGCGCTCCACCTTCATGGAGACCTTCGCGCCCGCGAGGGCAGGCAGAGGCCCGGCCGCGCCGGAGAACTTGATCGACTTCTTGACCTTCACGGAGGTCGGCGAGGCCTTGAGCGTCAGGGTCGTCTTGGCGACGACCGGTGCGACGCCGTGGCACCCGGGCGTCGTGCCGCAGCCGTTGGCCACGTGCTGCGTGGTGCCCAGGATCGCATCAGTGCTGCCGTGACAGGCGGCACTGGCGCAAGCGGCGGCCACGACACCGTCGGCCGTGGTCCCGTTCACATGACACGTCGAGCACTGAGCGGCGCCGAAAGCCGCGATGTGCGCCGGGCTGCCGCTGTGCGACTCAGCCGAAGTGTGGCAGGCGCCACACGTCTTGAAGCTGGCCTGCGCGCTTGCCGGCGCGGCGACCAGGCCAAGCGTGACGACGACGGCGAGCGTCATCAGCACGGCGAGGATGACGGCGGGCGTGAGGCGCCCACGATGTGCGTGCACGATCCCCATACGACTCCTTTTCCTGTTCGACGATAGAGTGTCTGGTGTTGTCAAATACTCTAATAGGTCGCAGGGACATACACCACCCGGTATGCGGCGCTACGTCCCCGGGTATCGGCGGTCGAGCGACCGCCCGCGGGTGGCGGGCGCGTCGTGACCGTTTCAGCATGGAGGCCGGGTCCCCACATGACCCCTTCGGTCGTCCCGATGTCCGACGGCACCGGGACGGGTTAGAGTGTTCGCGCCCGCACAGTCGCCCGCCCAGAGGAGTCGCCCATGGAGACTGCAGAAGGCACCCACCGCCCCTGCAGGTGATCTTCGGCACCGTCGGCGTCGCGATCCTCGCGCTCTCCCTGCCCCGGCCCGTCCGCCGCTTCTTCGGCGTCCTCGCTCCGGGAGCCGCGTGAGCGCACCCTCTGCGCACGCCCTCGACCCAATGTCCGTCCCGGCAACACAGGTTCCTGCAGGTCGGCGAAGAACATGCCGATACAGTGACGGCAACGGAGCCCCAGAGGGAGCTCAGTGCGGAAGGAAGCACGACGACAGCGGGTGTTCCTCACGGTCGCCGCGGGCGATCTCGTTCTCGCACGCCCTGTGACGGCTCGTCTCTACGCCGCCGGCGGCCTCACGCTCGACCAGGGGCTCACGAGCGAACCCTTCGCCACCGTGCGCGGCGAGATCGTGCGGGCGAGCCTGCTCACCCGTCTCCGGCGCTGCACGAGTCTGCTGTGCCTCTACGGAGCGCGCACGCTGGACGACGACTGGGTGCGCTGGGCGCTGGAGACGGCGGCCGAGCTCAAGCTCCCCCTGCTCGGCGCACCTCTAGACGACGGCGCGAAGGACGTGGAGCTGTTCCTCTCGCGCCTCGGCGCCGAGCTCGTCCCTCTGGACGGCGAGAGCATCGTCGCGCGGACCCGGGAGGCCGGCCACAGGTCGCCCGGCCCCGCCATTGACGCGGCTTCGCTCGCGGAGACGCTGCACCTCATGCGCCACCCTCTGCGCTGACCCGCGCCGTGCGTCCGCCGCCGGTCATCATCACCGCCGCGCTCACCGGCTCGCGCATCGGCAAGGAGCAGACGCCGGCCATCCCGATCACGCCCGACGAGATCGCCCGGGAGGGGATCGCCGCCTGGCGTGCCGGGGCGGCGATCCTCCACGTCCACGTGCGGGACGCGGAGGGGCGAGGCGCCCAGGACATGGACGCCTTTCGCCGGGTGACCACCGTGCTGCGGGCAGAGACGGACGCCATCCTCTGCCTCACAACGAGCGGCATCCCGGGCAGGAACCTGCCCACCGAGGAGCGCATCGCACCGCTCTCGCTGCGGCCCGAGATGGCGAGCTTCGACGCCGGCACCATCCGCATGGAGGCCGGCGTGTTCTGCAACGGACCCGAGTTCCTCGAGAAGCTGGCTGACGAGGCGCGGGTGCGCGGGGTGAAACTCGAGCTCGAGTGCTTCACGCACGAGATGATCCGGACCGCGCTGCGCTTCCATGCCGAAGGCAGGATCCCGGCGCCGCTCCACTTCCAGTTCGTCACGGGGACCCGGTACGGGATGCCGGGTACCGCGCAGACCCTGGTGGACGCGGTCGCCATGCTGCCGGAGGGCTCGACGTGGTCGGTCATCGGCGCCGGCCGTGCGCAGACCCCGATGGCCATGCTCGCCCTCGTCATGGGCGGACACGTGCGCGTCGGGCTCGAGGACACCATCTACTACCGCCGCGGCCAGCTCGCCACAGGCAACGCCCAGCTCGTGGAACGCGCCGTCAGGCTCGCAGGCGAGATCGAACGGCCGGTGGCGACGCCGGCACAGGCGCGCGCCCTGCTCGGGCTGAGCTGACCCTCAGTCCGCGAGTCCGTCCGCCAGGGCGAGCACGTCGTCCAGGATGTCGAGCCCGGTGGCGATCTCGTCGCGCCCGACGATCAGGGGCGGCGCGACCAGCAGCACGTTGCCGTGCGTGTACACGTGGAGGCCGCGGTCCAGGGCGGCCCTCCTGAGGGCCGCCATCGGCTCCGCGGCCTCTCCTGTGGCGGCGTACGGCACCAGCGGCTCGCGCGTCTGACCGTCGCGCACCAGCTCGATGCCCCACAGCAGGCCCAGCCCCCTGACCTCGCCGACCGACCGGTGGTCGTCGGCGAGATCCAGCATGCCCTCCCTCAGGACCTCGCCGACGGCGGCCGCGTTCTCCACCAGGCGCTCGTCCCGCAGCGCCGCGATGGTCGCGACGCCGGCGGCGCAGGCGAGCGGATGACCGCACGCCGTCAGTCCGCTGGCGAACTCGTGCTCCTCCAGCCACGGCCGCAGCTTCTCGCTCACGACCATCGCCCCCAGCGGCACCGCTCCTCCCGACATACCCTTGGCCAGCGTCATGATGTCCGGCGTGACGTCCCAGTGCTCGCAGGCGAACCAGCGGCCAGTTCGCCCGAATCCCGTCATGACCTCGTCGAGGATGAAAAGGACGCCGTATCGGTCGCAGACCTCCCGGATCGCCGCGAGGTAGCCGGGCGGCGGCACCAGCACCCCATTGGCTCCGGGGACACTCTCGAGGATCACGGCGGCGACCGACTCAGGTCCCTCGAAGCGCAGGATATCCTCAAGGTGAGGACCGCCGGCCGCGATGGCGCACTGTCCTGCGTGGCCGGCGGCCGGGTCGAGGGCGTCGGCGCCGGACACGTCGTAGTGATGGCCCGCCGGGCAGCGGTACGGATACACGTCGAGCATCCTCACGACGCCCGGCACGGCGGGCTCGGACGGCCAGCGCCGGGGGTCGCCGGTGAGACTGGCGGCGCCGGCGGTCGCGCCGTGGTAGCTGCGGTACCGGGCGACCACCTTGTGGCGTCCGGTCACCCAGCGGGCCAGCTTGACCGCGTTCTCGTTGGCCTCGGCGCCACCCGTGGTGAACAGCGTCAGACCCAGGTCGCCCGGTGTCACCTCGGCGACGAGTCGGGCGAGTTCGGATCGCGGGGCGCTGGCGAAGGAGGGCGCCAGGCCGTACAGCGTCTCCGCCTGGCGCCGCAGCGCCTCGACCAGACGCGGGTGCCGATGGCCGAGGTTCAGGTTCATCACCTGGGAGGCGAAGTCCAGGTACCGGTGCCCGGCGGCGTCGGTGAACCAGCATCCCTCACCGCCGGTCACCTCGAGCGGGTCGAGGCCTCCCTGCCGGCTCCACGAGTAGATGACGTGCTCGCGATCCATATACTGACTCTACAGGGTACGACCCCGGCGCGCAGCAGCCGCGCGGCCGCGGTGGAGGACGGCCCATCCCGCACCCTCCCTCGCCTTTGCGCGCAGAGGCGTGCCGCTTCACGCCCGGGTGGGTACAAGCCCCCCAACCGACGCCAGCGAACGCCGAAGGAGGACGCGTGTCAGGCACCAGCGATCTCAGGACACCCACCGGCGAGGACGTCGCCGTCGCCGGGTTCATCCGCCGGCTCCCCAAGGCGGAGCTGCACCTCCACATCGAGGGGACGCTCGAACCTGAGATGCTGCTCGAGCTGGCACGCCGCAACGGCGTGGACCTGCCGTGCTCCACCGCGGAGGAGTGCCGGGCCAGGTACCGGTTCAAGGACCTGCAGGACTTCCTCGACCTCTACTACGCGGTGCTGGACGTGCTCGTCACCGAGCAGGACTTCCACGATCTCACGGCGGCGTACCTGCGGCGCGTGGCGGCGGACGGCGCCCGCCACGTCGAGGTGTCCTTCGACCCCCAGAGCCACGTTCCGCGCGGCGTCCCCTTCGACGACATCGTCGGCGGCATCACCCGGGCGCTCCGCGAGGGCGAGACCGAGCACGGCGTGAGCTGGCGCCTCATCATGTGCTTCCTGCGCGACCGTCCGCCCGCGGAGGCCATGGAGATGCTGGAGCTCGCCCTTCCCCACCGCGACGTCATCGCGGGGATCGGGCTGGATTCGGCCGAAGTGGGTCACCCGCCGGGGCAGTTCGCCGAGGTGTACGAGAGGGCGCGGGAGGCGGGCCTGGTCGCCGTCGCGCACGCCGGCGAGGAGGGCCCGCCCGAGTACATCGCCGAGGCGCTCGACGTGCTCAAGGTGCGACGCGTCGACCACGGAGTGGCCGCCATCCACGACCCGGCGCTGCAGCGGCGTCTCGCCGAGGCCGGCATCGCGCTCACCATGTGCCCGCTCAGCAACCTCCAGCTCCAGGTGACCCCGGACCTCACGCGGCACCCGCTCAAGAGACTCCTCGACGCTGGCCTGCTGGTGACCGTGAACTCGGACGACCCGGCGTACTTCGACGGCTACCTGCTGCAGAACTACGTGGCGGCGCAGAAGGCGCTGGGCCTGAGTCTCGCCGACCTGGCCCAGCTGGCGCGCAACTCCATCACGGCTTCTCTGCTGCCGGACGCGCGCAAGGCGGAGCTTCTCGACGAGATCGACCTGGCGGCCGCGGCGGACTAGCCGGACGGCGAGGGTCCCCGTCAGGCGGTGACGCCGCCGTCGACCACCACGGTCCGGCCAGTGACGAAGCTCGCCTCGTCGCTGGCGAGGAACGCGACCGTGGCGGCCAGCTCCTCCGGCCGTCCGATGCGCCCCAGCGGGTACCCCTCGTCCTGTCCCTCGGCGTACGCCTCCGGGTCCGGGGCGTCGGCGATCGCCTTGGCCAGCATCGGCGTGTCGAAGATCGCCGGGCTCACACTGACCACGCGCACCCCCTGCGGGCCGTGGTCGATAGCCATCGCCCGGGTCATCATCACCACGCCCGCCTTGGAGGCGGAGTAGGCGGCGGCATTGGGCTCGCCGTGGATCCCCGAATCGCTGGCGAGGTTGACGATGACGCCGGTCCCGCGCGCCGTCATGTGCCGCAACGCCGCCCGGCACATGAAGTACGTGCCCTTGAGGTTGACGCCCATGAGGCGGTCGTACTCCTCCTCGCTCATCTCGGTGGTGGGCTTCTCGATCCAGATCCCGGCCGAGTTGACGAGGATGTCGAGGCGGCCGAAGCGCGCGACGGCCTCGGCGACGATCCGGTCGCAGTCGGCGACGGCGGAGACGTCGCCCAGGGCGACCGCGAAGTCGGCGGCGTGTGCGTGCTCGCGCGCGAGGGCGGCCGCCCGGTCGGCGACCGCCTGCGTCTTCGCCGCGTCGCGGCCGCCGACCGCCACGCTCACGCCCTCCTCCGCGAAGCGGAGGACGATCGCCTCGCCGAGGCCCGAGGAGCCGCCGGTGACGAGGGCCGCCTTGCCTTCCAGTCCACGCATGGTCTCTCCTTCACACTGCGCTGTAGCCGCCGTCGACCGGCAGGAGCACGCCGGTCAGGAAGCTCGCGTCGTCGCTGGCCAGGTACGCGACCGCGGCGGCCGCCTCGGAGGGCAGGCCGATGCGGCCGACGGGGTGCGCCTCGTAGAGGATCTCGCGGTACGACTCCGGCGTCAGGCCGATCTGGTACGACTCTCTCACGAAGAGCGGCGTGTCGATCTCGCCGCAGCAGATCGCGTTGACGCGGATGCCCCGCTTCGCGTAGTCGAGCGCCATCGCCCGGGTGAGCATGCCCACGCCGCCCTTGCCGGTGCAGTAGGCGGCGCTCTTGAAGTCGCCGACGAGGGCGGCGACGGAGGCGTTGTTCACGATGGCGCCGCCGCCCTGCTCCAGCATCACCGGCACGACGTGATGAGAGACGAGGTAGACGGACCTGAGGTTGACGCCGATCTGCCGGTCCCACGCCTCCTCGTCGATCTCGTGGACCTCGCCGGGCTCGTAGATGCCGGCGTTGTTGAAGAGCACGTCCAGGCGCTCGTGCTCCGAGAGGATCCAGGCCACGAGCGCCTCCACCTCCGCCCCGCGCGTCACGTCGCAGCGCCGCGCGGCGACGTCCGGGAGGCCGCGGTCCTTCAGCTCGGCCGCTGCGGCCTGCGCCGCCTCGCTGTCCAGGTCGGCGATGACGACGGCGGCTCCCTCTTCGAGCAGCCGCCCCGCCGTCGCCAGCCCGATGCCCGATGCGCCGCCGGTGATGAGCGCGACCTTGCCCTCGAATCGGCGACAGCGAGAGGCGCCGGCCTCCCCGCCGCCCTTGCCCGTGCCGTCTTCCGTCTGCATGGTGCCCCCTTCTTGGCGCGCCGCGGATGCCTGCGAGCGGACCTCCTTCACCCTACGCCGCCCCGACGCGCCGTCAACGAGCGATTCTTGAGCAAAGTGGACGTGCATGCCTCTCGCGGATGGCTTCGGCAGGTGCAGGTTCAGACCGGCAGTGCCGATAAGACGGTCAGGCAGGAGGTGCGCATGAGTCGCGGAACTCCATTTCAGCGTCTGCCGAGACGTACGGGCACAGGAGGAAGAGGCTATGACTGTCGGTGAAGTCTTCTCGAAAGCTTACGAACTCTGGAAGAAGGACGTCCTGTGGCTGATCCTGGCCGCGCTCGTCATCGGCGTCATTGTCGCCGTCATTGCGGGCGTCATGTTCGCCATCATTGCCGGTGTCGCGCTGGGGGGCGCCGGTCTCAGCCTCAGCGCCGGCAGTGACACCTTCTCCGGGGTCGGAGCAGGGATGGTCTTTCTGGCCATCATCGCGTACGTCGTAGGAATCTTCGTGCTCATGGTCGTGGGGATGTGCTTCTACGGCGGTCTGTTCGAGATGGTCATCGGCGCTGCAAGGGAGAATCGCCCGGTCCGTTTCGGCGATCTCTTCAGTGGATTCCGAAAGTTCAAGTCGTACGCGATGTTCGCGATCGTCATGGCCGGCATCGCCATCGTTCTCGGATTGCTCAATATCCTGCCGATCCTCGGGACCATCATTGCGATCGTGGTGATGCTCTGGGTCTCGGTCATCTGGCTCTACGTACTCCCCCTCATCGCGGACAAGAACATGACGTTCGGCGAGGCTCAGTTGCGTAGCCGCGAGATGGTCAAGAGCGTGGGCTGGTGGAAGACGTTCGGAATGGTCATCCTCCTCATGGTGGCCATCTGGGTCTTGGCCATCATCATCGCCATCGTCTCGGCGGCCCTGGGCAACGCTTCGGAGACCGCCGGATCCATCATTGGTGGCCTCTTGTTCATCATCTTCGAGGCAGTGGTCTTCCCGTACATCATCTGCTACATCTCAACCATGTACATGGGGTCCGACGCGCTCTCTCCGGCCGCAGCAGGAGCGTTCGGCGCCGCCCCGCCGCCGCCGGGTGGCGCGTATGCGGCGCCGCCGGCTCCGCCGGCAGCGCCGGTGGCGCCAACGGCCGCCGCTCCCGTCACGCCGCCGGTCACGCCGACCGGCTCCACTCCGACAGCGCCGGTGACCCCGGAGTCGGCGGCGCCGCAGGCGCCGGTCACTCCGGACGTCGCCTCCGCTCCCCAGACGCCGCCGCCGGCGCCGCCGGCGAGCTCGCCGCCTCCGCCGCCGCCGCTGGGCTGAGGCCGGACGTCAGCATCACCGATCCGGGGGCCCGGGCTGCACCGCAGCCCGGGCCCCTTCGACTGCCCGGCGTGCATCGAGGCACGACCTGACAGACCTGGAACGCGCAAGAGCCGGTGCCGCCGGCGATCCACAAGGAGGAGAGCACGTGCAGTACATCGTCGCAGAAAGCTGGACCGAGACGTGCCTCTCGGGGACATGGGCCGTGATCGAGATCATCGTCGCGATCCTCGTGATCATCGGCGGGTGGAAGATGCTGGCCAAGGCCAACAAGCCCGGCTGGGGCATCATCATCCCGTTCTACAACGTGTACCTGCTCTGCAAGGTCGCCGGCAGACCGGGATGGTGGCTAATCCTCTTCTTCATCCCCATCGTCAACATCATCGTCTGGCTGGTCGTGGCGCTCAACATCTCCGAGAACTTCGGCCACGGCGCCGGCTACGGGATCCTGCTCTGGCTGTTCCCGTGGCTCATGTTCCTGGTGCTCGGGTTCGGCGGCGACACATACCGCAACGTGCGGGTCTGAGCCGGTAGCCGCCAGAAGGGCGGCACCTCACGGGAAGCGCGCGAGGGGCGGGGGCAACGCCGTAGCCCCCGCCCCTCGCGCGCTCACGCACGCACGTTTCTCGCCGCCCCGGCGCGGGCACGAGCTCTCAATACCAGACGAATCCAGTCCGGCTTTGCTCCGCGCAGCCCCCGTCGCGAAGGACCGCCATGAGACTCTCGACCACCGCGCTCGCGCGTGGATCGGCGCGCCGGCCCTGGCTCACGCTGGGACTGTGGGCGGCGGCCCTCGCCGGCGCCGCCGCCGTCATCCTCCTCGTCCTCCCCGGCAGCCTGACCGCCCAGTACAGCTTCCTCAACGATCCCGACTCACAGCACGGCCGCGAGCTCCTCGAGGAGCGCCTCGACCTGCCGCAGAAGGCGAACGAAGTCGTGATCGTCCGTTCGGACGGCCCGACCGCCGAAGATCCCGTATTTCGCGCCTACGTCCTCGGTCTGCAGCGCGACATCGCCGCCTTGGGCCCCGGCGTGGTCGAGGGCGTAGCCAGCGCCTGGCGGGGCGGCGACCAGACGCTCGTCTCGGCCGACGGCCGCACCGCCATCCTCCCGCTGGTGATGGCCGGCGACCTGACGGATGCGGAGCGGAACATCGACAAGGTGCACGCCGTCGTCCATGCGGCGGACGGCGAGCAGGGCTTCTCCACGCTCGTCACCGGGACGGCGAGCATCAACAGCGACTTCAGCGAGACGGCCGAGAGCGACCTGCGCAAGGGCGAGGGTATCGGCGTCCCCATCGCCCTGGTCATCCTGCTGATCGTGTTCGGCGCGGTCGTCGCGGCGGCGCTGCCCATCGGCCTTGCCGTGGCCGCCATCACCGCCGCCGTCGCACTCACCGCGCTGGTGGCCCAGACCTTCGACATGTCCATCTTCGCCGTCAACATGATCAGCATGATGGGCCTGGCCACCGGCATCGACTACTCGCTGTTCATCATCTCGCGCTTCCGCGAGGAACGGGCGCGCGGGCGCGACCGCCTTGACGCGATCACCGTCACGGGCGGGACGGCGAGCCGCGCCGTGCTCTTCAGCGGGCTCACGGTGATCCTGGCGCTCATCGGCCTGATCGCCGTGCCGACCAACATCTTCGCCAGCCTCGCCGCCGGGGCCATGCTCGTGGTGGCCATGGCGGTGCTCGCCGCCCTGACGCTGCTGCCGGCAGTGCTGAGCCTGCTGGGGGACCGCGTGGACCGCCTCAAGGTCCCGTACCTGGGCCGCAGGATCCTCGACGGCCAGACCAGCGGGCGCATCTCCTGGATCGCGCGGCTGGCGCAGCGGGCGATGCGGCGCCCGGCGCTCGCCCT
>JAAZAR010000001.1 GCA_012514235.1 Actinomycetota bacterium | reverse complement strand
GCAGCACCCAGGACGTGCGCTTCAGCGAAGAGAAGATCGCCATGGGCCGCGGCTTCGCCAACAAGTTGTGGAACGCGGCCCGGTTCGTGCTGCTCGGCAGCGAGGGCTACGAGGCCGAGCGCAGCGAGGCCGACCAGGTCGACCGCTGGATCGCGAGCCGGTTCCAGCGGTGTCTCGGGACGGTCGAGGCGGCGGTCGCGGGGTACGACTTCACCGCCGCCGTCGACGCTCTCTACCACTTCGTGTGGGACGAGTTCTGCGACTGGTACCTCGAGCTCGTCAAGGTCCGCCTGTACGGTGACGACGAGTCGGCGAAGGCGCAGGCGGCCGGGCACGCGCGCTGGATGCTCGACCAGATCGTCCGGCTGCTGCACCCCTTCATGCCGTTCGTCACCGAGGAGATCGCCGAGCAGTACGGCGCGGCGCCCCTGCTCAGGCAGGACCACCCGCGCCGCGACGAGACGCAACTCGACCCCGAGGCCGAGCAGGCCATCGGCGAGCTGCAGGCCGTCGTCGACGCGCTGCGGCGCTTCCGCGCCGAGGCGGAGATCCCGCCGGGCAAGGTCCTCGACGCCGTGTTCGTCGGCGACGCCGCCGGAGCGGAGGCGCGGTACGCTCCCTACGTCGGCGCCTTCCGGTCCCTCGCCCGGACCGCGGTCGACTTCGGTGGCGACCCGGCAGACGATGCCACGGTCGTCCTCGTGCCCGGGGGGCGGATGGAGGTCGCCGCCGCCGTCGACAGGGCAGAGGAGATCGCCCGCCTCGAGCAGCAACTGGCGAAGGCGGAGGCCGAGGTCAAGCGCGGAGAGGCCAAGCTCGGGAACGAGAAGTTCGTGAACAACGCTCCCGAGCACATCGTCGCCAAGGAGCGCGACAAGCTGGCCGCGTACGTGGCCGAGCGGGACGGGCTCGCCGCCAGGCTCGCGCAGTTGCGCGGCTGATGGACGGACGGTCAGGCGAGGCGGGCTGGGAGGCCTACCTCGGGTCGCTGGCCGCGTTCGGCATGCGGCCGGGTCTGGAGCGGGTGAGCGCCCTGCTCGACCGCCTGGGCCGCCCGCAGCTTGCGTACCGCGTGATCCACGTGGTCGGCACCAACGGCAAGTCGTCCACCACGCGCTACTGCGAGGCCCTGCTGCGAGCTCACGGCGTGCGGTCCGGCGCCTACCTGTCGCCCCACATCTCGGGCTGGGCGGAGCGCGTGGTCGTCGACGGCGGACCGGTCGCCGACGCCGTGTTCGGTGCCGCGGTGGAGCGCGTCCGGAAGGAGGTCGCCGGCCTCCCGCGCGACCTGGGCGAGACGACGCAGTTCGAGGTCCTCACCGTCGCGGCGCTGCTCGCGTTCGCGGAGAGCCGGGTGGAGGCCGTGGCACTGGAGGCGGGCCTCGGCGGGCGCCTGGACGCCACGAACGTGGTCGCGCCGCCGGTGGTGGTGCTGACCAACATCGCGCTCGAGCACACCGAGGTGCTGGGCGACACGAGGGAGCTCATCTTCGGCGAGAAGGCGGCGGTGATCAAGGGCGGCGACGCCGTGTTCGGAGAGCTCGACGGACTCGAGGACGAAGCGCGCCGGGTCTGCGCCGTGGCCGGGGCGCGACCTCACTTCCTGCGCCCGGACCTGCGGCCCGGAGACCTGGCCGTCGAGGGCACGCCGGACGACTTCACCGTGAGCTTCGCCCCGGACGGCGCAGGAGAGCGATGGGCCGGGCTGAGCGTGCCTACCCCGGCCCTCTACCAGGTGCGGAACGCGGCGCTTGCCGTTGCCGCGGTGCGCCTGCTCCTCGGCGGCCTCGACGAGGCCGCCGTCCGGCAGGCGCTCGCCGGCACTGCAGTGCCGGGACGCCTGCACCTTGTCTCCGAGCGACCCCTCGTCCTCGCCGACGGCGCCCACAACCCCGACGGCGTGCGCGTGCTGGCGCAGAGCCTCGCGGCCGTGCAGGTACCGCGGCCCACCGTGGGCGTCCTCGCCATGATGCAGGACAAGGACTACGCCGCCATGCTTGACGGCCTGCTGCCGCTGCTCGACGACCTGGTCTGCACGCAGGCAAGCGAGCCGCGCAGCCTGTCGGCCGCCGCCCTGGCGGACGCGGCGGCCGCCGCCGCCCGCAGGCGGGGGCAGAAGGCCGTCGCCGTGTCTTCCATACCGGACCCTCACGCCGCCCTGGCGCGAGCCAGAGAGCTGGCCGGGGAGGAGGGCAGCGTGCTCATCGCCGGGTCGCTCTACCTGCTCGAGGACCTGCGCGACGTGCTGGCCGGGGCGGCTGGATGAGGACTCGTCACGGGGCCGTTCGGATATACTGTCGCAAACCCGAGGAGAGGTGAATGGCACAGCAGAAGGCTCATCCCGTCGTGCGCTTCCTGGTCGCGCTCCTCATCGTGATCGCCGTCGCCGCCGTCGCCTTCTTCGTGGGCTACCTCATCGGCATGCGGCTCGCGGTCATACCTCTCCCGGGTATCCTGTAGCGCTCGCTGCCTCGTCGACAGCGGGGGTCGCACGCGCGGCCTGCCTGTCCACCACAGGACGTTGTCGGGTATGATTGCGGCGCCGGCCGACGAGCCGGCCGGTCGCGTGCGACGATGGGGGATCGCTGACCCCCGCGGTGCAGATGGCCGTCGTCATGTGGAGGCGCCGGGGGCGACCTCGACCGAGCTCTGCTGAGGAGGAAGGGTGCCTGTCTGGACCATCGTTGCGGCGAAGACCACGACGACCGAGAGCAGCAATCCGTTCAAGGCGGTGCTGGACTTCTTCGACTCGCCGGCCTGGCACTTCGTGACCCTCATGGCCTACTTCTTCCTGGCCGTGCTGTGGATCGCCTGCGCCTACTGGGTGTTCAAGGACGCGCGCCGGCGCATCGACGACAGGATCGTACTGGCCGTCGCCGTGCTCACCGGCATCGTCTTCGGCCCGGTCGGCCTCGTCGTCTACGCCATCGTGCGGCCGCCGGAGACCCTCGCAGAGCGTCAGGAACACGAGCTCGAGGTCGCCATGATGGAGGCTCGCATCGGCGAAGAGGAGCGGTGCTCGTTCTGCAAGACGCCCGTCAAGGACGACTATCTGGTGTGTCCCACGTGCGGCCGACGGCTCCGCACCTCGTGCTCCCAGTGTCGCAAGCCCATCGACCCGCAGTGGAGGGTCTGCCCGTACTGCGAGGCCGACGTCCACGTCGCGGCCCCGGTCTTCGACCGGGTCTGAGGATCCGGCGGCGGCGTCCGCAGCGTCGCGCCGCCGCCTCGCTCCACTCGTTCACACTTCGGAGGTCCCCGCATGGAACGCACGTTCATCATGGTCAAGCCCAACGGCGTCGCCCGCGGCCTGGTCGGCGAGATCGTCGCCCGGTTCGAGCGCCGCGGTTTCGTGCTGCGTGGCATGAAGGCGCTGCGCATCGACCGCGCACTCGCCGAACGACACTACGCCGAGCACGTGGGCAAGCCGTTCTTCGAGAGTCTCGCCGCCTTCATCACGTCCGGCCCCGTGGTGGCCATGGTGTGGGAGGGGCGCGAGGCCGTGACCGTGGCTCGCGCCATGATGGGAGTGACGGACTCCGCGCAGGCCGCTCCGGGCACCATCCGCGGTGACTACTCCCTGAGCAAGGAAGAGAACGTCGTGCACGGCTCCGACAGTCCCGAGAGCGCTGCCCGTGAGATCGCGCTCTTCTTCGACGAGGCCGAGCTTGTCTGACCCGGTCCCTCAGCACTTCTGGGACCGGGTCCTCCCGGATCTCGACCAGGGCGCCGTCGGCTTCGCCGGCCTCGTGCTCGCATCGAAGTCGCCGCAGCGCAGGCTGCTGCTCGAGCAGCTCGGCATCCCGTTCCGCGTGGTCGTCAGCGCACACGACGAGAGCATGCGCGGCGGCGACCCCGCGCAGACGGTGCAACAGAACGCGCGGGGCAAGGCCGAAGACGTGCTCGCCCGCGAGCCGCTGCAGGCGGGCGAGCTGGTCCTCGGCGTCGACACCGTCGTCGTGCTCGAGGGGGAGATCATCGGCAAGGCGCGCGACGAGGAGGAGGCGGCGAGGTTCGTGCGCCGGCTCGCTGCCCGGACGCACGAGGTCTACAGCGGCATCTACCTGACGTCCCGCAAGGTCGCCCTCGCCACGCATGCCGTGACGCACGTGACCTTCCGCAGCCTCACAGACGCCGACCTCAACGCGTACATCGCCTCCGGCGAGTGGCGCGGCAGGGCCGGCGCCTACGCCATCCAGGGCATCGGGTCAGGCCTCGTCAAGAGCGTGGACGGCGACTACTTCAACGTCGTCGGACTGCCCGTGGCCCAGCTCATGCGGCTCCTGGCCAGCATCGGGGCCACGCCGTTCTCCTGGCTTCGGCCGCCGCTCTGAGGCGCAGCACGGCGCCCGCGGGACCCACGTCCAAGGGTCGGCGGCGCCGGCGCCGAATCTGACCGTTGCGGCGTCGGTGAGGAGCGGCGGGCCGGACCGGTTTCCGGTGGTCATGCCCTGAGGCGCCGTATACAATCGGCGTTCGAGATTTCGCTGGGGAAAGGAGCTCGTCATCAGCTTCCTCGGATTCGTCACGGGCTTCGGCGCCCGTGACATGGCGGTCGACCTCGGCACCGCCAACACACTCGTCTACCTCCGCGGACGTGGCATCGTGCTCAGCGAGCCGTCCGTCGTCGCCATCGACCACCGCTCCGGAGAGGTGCACGCCGTCGGGGCAGAGGCCAAACGCATGCTGGGCCGCACGCCCGCCACGATCAGTGCGGTGCGGCCCCTCAAGGACGGCGTCATCGCCGACTTCGACGTCACCGAGCAGATGCTGCGCCACTTCATCCGCAAGGTCATGCAGAACCGCTGGGCGCACCCGCGCGTGGTCATCTGCGTGCCCAGCGGCGTGACGGGCGTGGAGAAGCGCGCCGTCGAGGAGGCCACGTACTCCGCCGGCGCCCGCTGGGCCACGCTCATCGAGGAGCCGATGGCCGCCGCCATCGGCGCCGGGCTGCCGGTGGCGGAGCCGACCGGCAGCATGATCGTCGACATCGGCGGGGGCACCTCCGAAGTCGCCGTCATCTCGCTGGGCGGCATCGTAGTCAGCCAGTCCATCCGCGTGGGCGGCGACGAGCTCGACGAGGCGATCATCAGTTACGTCAAGAAGGAGTACAAGCTCCTCATCGGCAGCCAGACGGCCGAGGAGATCAAGCTCGAGATCGGCTCTGCCTATCCGCTTCCGCAGGAGGAGCAGGCGGAGATCCGCGGTCGCGACCTCGTCACCGGCCTGCCCAAGACCATCGTCCTCTCCTCCGAGGAGGTCCGCGCGGCGCTCGAGGAGCCTACCCAAGCGATCATCGACGCCATCAAGGCGACGCTGGACAAGACGCCGCCGGAGCTTGCCAGCGACATCATGGACCGGGGGATCATGCTCGCCGGCGGCGGCTCTCTCCTGCAGGGGCTCGCCGAGCGCCTGCGCGACGAGACGCAGATGCCGGTGCACGTCGCCGAATCTCCGCTCACCTGCGTGGCCGTGGGCTCGGGCAAGTACCTCGAGGAGTTCGATGTCCTGGTCAAGAGCAAGCGCAACGCCCGGCCGCGGGGCCGGTAGTCCCACCCGTCGCTGACCCATGAATCGCCGGTCTGTCCTCCGGCGGCGGATTGTCGTGGCGGTCCTGCTGCTGCTGTCGGTCGCGCTGCTCACGGCGTACTTTCGCGAGTCCGACAGCGGTGTGGCGCACAGGGTCCAGGACGGCGTGCTCACCGTGGTCTCCCCGCTGCAGAGCGGCACGGCGACCCTCACGAAGCCGTTCCGCGACGCCTGGAACTGGGTGGGTGACCTGTTCAGCGCCAAGTCCGAGAACAAGGCGCTGAAGGACGAGGTGAGACAGCTGCGCGCGGCGCTCGCCGAAGAGCTCGCGACGCGGGCGGAGAACGAGCAGCTCCGCGCCCTCCTCGCGTTCCAGGAGGACCGCGTCTTTCCCAAGGGCGTGCAGCTGGTGACGGCGCGGGTGATCGCGAGGTCGACCAGCGCCTGGTACTCCACGGCGACCATCAACGCCGGGAGCTCCGACGGCGTCGAGGTCTACGACCCCGTCGTCAACGGGCAGGGGCTCGTGGGCCGCGTCACCAAGGTCAACCTGAACGCGGCCCAGGTCATGCTCGTCACTGACCAGCAGAGCTTCGTCGACGCCATGATCCAGCCGGGCGGCGAGACGGGAAGCGCGCAGGGCATCGTGAGCGGCAGCGTGACCGGCGACATCACGCTCGATTACGTGGACAAGAACGAGAAGGTCGAGGTGGGGCAGTACGTGGTGACCTCCGGACGCAACGGGTCCGTGTTCGTCAAAGGCATCCCCATCGGACAGGTCGAGAGCGTGGGGCGACAGGATGTGGAGTTGTACCAGTCCATCGCCATCAAGCCGTCCGTCGATTTCCGCAAGCTCGACATCGTGGCGGTGATCACCAGGTGAGCCTCGTGCGTCCGGTGGTGCAGAGTGACGAGCGGTCCCGGCCGACCGCCGGAGAGATCGTCCGGCTGGCCGTGGTGCTCGTCGTGGCCGTGCTGCTGCAGACGGCGGTGGCGCCGCACCTGCGCCTGCTCGGCGCCAACCCCGACTTCGCCCTCATCGCGGTCGTCTGCGTGGCGCTGGTCAAGGGCTCCGAGACGGGGGCCGTGGTCGGGTTCCTCACCGGGATGCTGACTGCCGTCGCGCTCATGGAGCCCTTCGGCTTGAGCGCGTTCGTGTTCGTGCTCGTGGGCTTCTTCGCCGGCCGGTACGCCGAGACGGCAGACCTCCCGGCCGGCCTCGCGCCGCTCCTCACGGTGTTCGCCGCCACCCTGGTGGCGAACCTCCTGTTCGCGCTCGCGCAGTTCCTCCTCGGGCGCGAGGTGCCGCCGGGCTTCTTCTTCGGCAGGGTGCTCCTGCCGTCGCTGGTCTTCAACACGCTCCTGGCCGCACCGATCTACGTCCTGGTCCGGCTGTGGCTGCAGGGAAAGGCGGGACTCCGTGCCGCTGCTCGGTAGCGACCCGATGCGTCGGAACCGGCCCATCCGCACCGGCCGCCGCGACAAGCCGATCATCCAGCTGCCGTCGGTCGCCCTTCGCGTGGCGGTGATCGTGGGCGTCGCGGCGGTGCTGTTCGGCATCGTCTTCTTCCGTCTGTGGTTCCTCCAGATCCTGAGCGGCGAGGAGTTCGTCGCGCGCGCCAACGACAACCGCCTCAGGGAGGTCAAGATCGTCGCGCCGCGCGGCAACATCGTGGACCGTCGCGGCGACGTGATCGTGGAGAACCGCCCCGGCCTGGCCGTCGGCGTGCGTCTCATGGACGTCCCCGAGGGCCAGCTCGACCACGAGATCGTCAGGCTCGCCCGGGTGCTCAAGATGCGCCCGGGCAAGATCCGCTCCGGGATCATGGACCACCTGCGTCCGAGCACGATGGAGCTGGGGGACGACGGCAAATGGCACAGCTACCTCACCTGGGAGAAGGTGGTGGCGCGGGAGATCACGGGTCTGGATCTCGTGATCGTCAAGGAGGACGTGAGCGAGCGTACGGTGTCCTACCTCAAGGAGCACACGCTCACCTTCCCGGGGGTGGAGATCCAGGAGAACTACCTGCGCGCCTACCCGCACGGCACGATGGCGGCGCAGGTGCTCGGTCATCTCGCCGACATCTCGGCCGAGCAGCTCAAGGAGAAGCACTTCAAGGGTTACCAGGCCGGCGACGTCGTCGGTGTGGAGGGCCTCGAGAAGACCTACGACCGCTGGCTGCGCGGCCGCGACGGTGTCGCGCGGATCGAGGTCGACGCCTTCGGCCGTCCCAAACAGACGGATCCCGTCGGCGGCCGCATGCCTGAGCCGGGAGACACCCTGGTCACGACCCTCGACGCCAAGGTGCAGGCGGCCGCCGAGAAGGCGCTGCGCACGGGCGTGTCCCTGGCGCACAGCGACGGCAAGGTGGAGGCGAACGGCGGCGCGGCCGTCGTGCTCGATGTGCGCAACGGCGACGTCCTGGCCCTGGCGAGCTACCCGACCTACGACCCCGACGTGTGGGTCGGCGGCATCAGCGAGAAGGACAACAGGAGACTCTCGAAGAAGAGCGCCAACTACCCGCTCCTGAACCGGCCGATCATGGAGACCAAGGCGGTCGGGTCCACCTTCAAGGTCGTCGACGCCATCGCCGGTCTCGAGGAGGGCATCATCTCGCCCTACGAGACCTTCTTCTGCAACGGCAGTTACAAGCCGCCGGTGGCCACCGACAAGACCGTCTTCGGCTGCTGGGCGGCGGACGGCCACGGCAGCCTCGATCTCGTCAGTGCCATCACGCAGTCATGCGACGTCTACTTCTACAACGCGGGCTACCGGTTCTACTCGGCCAACGGCAGCCCCCTCCAGGAGTGGGCCAGGCGCCTCGGTATGGGCGCGGTCACCGGTGTCGACATCGAGGGCGAGGCGGGCGGCCGTGTGCCGACGCCCAAGTGGCGCCAGCAGTACTTCGAGTCGGAGGTCGACAAGCTCTGGACGCCGGGCAACTCGATCAACCTCTCCATCGGCCAGGGAGACCTGGAGGCGACGCCGCTGCAGCTCGCCGTGACCTATGCGGCGATCGCCAACGGCGGCAAGGTCGTCACCCCGCACCTCGGCCTGCGCATCACCGATGCTGCGGGGCAGACGGTGCGTGAGCTGCGCCCCACCACGTCGCGCAAGGTCGACATCTCGGCGAGCACCCTGGAGCTGGTGCGCAAGGGGCTCTACAACGCGGCCAACCATCCCACAGGCACGTCGGCTCACGTGTTCGCCTCGTACGCCAAGCCCGTCGCCGGCAAGACCGGCACGGCGGAGGTGTGGGATTCCACGCGCAGCGCCTACGTCGACTACGCGTGGTACGCGAGCTACGCTCCCGCGGACGCTCCCCGCTACGCCGTCGTGGTCATGATCGAGAAGGGCGGCCACGGCGGCACGGTGGCCGCCCCCGCCACGCGCGTGATCTACGACGCCCTCTTCAACATCGACAGCGGCGAGTACTCCGGCGGGCCCGCCAGGACCGACTGAGACGGCGGCAGGACTGACGTGATCGATTGGCGCGCCTATCTGCGGCACCTTGACTACGCGCTGCTCCTGACGACCGTCGGCCTCGTGGCCTACGGCATCACGATGGTGTACTTCGCGAGCCGCAGCGACATCGACGGAGCGCCGCTCTACTACGTCCGCCAGCAGCTCATCGCCGTCGGCGCGGGTGTGATCGGAGCCGTCGTGGCGTCGGTCCTCGACTACGAGCTGTACCGACGCTTCCAGTGGCTCCTCTACGCCGTCGCCGTGTTCATCGTCGTGGCGGTCCTTCCGTTGGGGGAGGAGGTCAACGGCGCCACGCGGTGGATCGACCTCGGTTTCACGAGGTTCCAGCCGTCCTCAGCCGCGGTGCTTCTGCTCGCCCTGAGCATCGGCGCCTTCCTCTCCGACCGCATGGAGATGCTCGGTTCCAAGGCGGTGACGGTCATCGTCCTCGTCATGGCGGCGGTGCCGGCGTTCTTCGTCTACCGCGAGCCCGACTTCGGGTCGGCGATGGTGATCGTGGTGCTCGCGCTCGGCATGCTGTTCTTCTACGGCGCGCCGTGGACGCACTTCGCCGTCCTCGCCGCCGCCGGGGTCGCGGCCTTCGTCGTGGCGCTCAAGGTCCTGCCGCTGGTGGGGATCGAGCTGATCCACCAGTACCAGCTCGACCGGTTGTTCGTGTTCGTCGATCCGGGAAGCGATGCGAGCGGAGCCGGGTATAACGTCATCCAGTCGATGATCGCCGTCGGGTCCGGCGCGCTCACCGGCCGCGGCGACGGCGCGACGCAGACCACCCTTGACTTCCTGCCGGAGCATCATACGGACTTCATCTTCGCAGTCATCAGCGAACGCAACGGGTTCCTGGGCGCCAGCATCCTGCTGGTGCTCTATGCTCTGTTCATCTGGCGCGCCCTGCGCATCGCGGTCCTGGCGCGCGACATGTACGGCAGCATCCTCGCGGGCGGCATCGCCGTGGCGGTGCTGTTCCAGGTGTTCGTGAACATCGGGATGACGATTGGTATCATGCCGGTGACCGGCATCCCTCTGCCGTTCATCAGTTATGGCGGCACGGCGATGATCGCCTTCCTGCTCTTCGTCGGCCTGCTGCAAGCGATCCACCTGCGAGCGACCATCACTCCCGAGGGGAGGAGACGGCTTGGCCAGTAGCGTGAGCATCTCGAAGATCCTGAAGGCCGTGACGGACGCGCGCGGGGGCACGCCGCCCCCCAGGCTCTGCGTGGTCGGGGCCGGCGACCAGCTCGCGCGCGTGGTCGGCGTGCTCTCCGCCGGCGCCAAGGACGAGAGCGGCGGCGTCTCCGGCGTCGTCGACGCGCTCGCCGCCGCCGACTTCCCGCACGACCAGCGGCTCGCGAGTCGCTGGGACATCGTGGTGCTCGTCGCCGCCGGGTGCCCGGTCGCCGAGGCTTCGCCGGTCGTGCACGCCGCCAGACGAGGGGGCGCCGAGGTCATCGGCCTCGTCGAGGGACCGGGGCACGAACAGTGGCTGCGCGAGACCGGCCTCTTCGACGACGAGGTCGCGCGCGGTCTCGGGCCCGACGCCGACGGCAAGCCGACGCTCGAGCATCAGATCGTCAAGGCCGCCGGGGACGGCGCGGGCTCTCTCGCCCAGTCGCTGCCGTCGGTGCGCCGTGCCTACTGCGACCACGTGGTGCTCACCAATGCCGCCCAGAACGGCGTCATCGGGGTGGTGGTCATCATCCCCGGCGCCGACATGCCGGCGATGACCGCCAACCAGATCCGCATGGTGCTCAAGATCGCACACGCGTATGGCGAGGAACTCGGCCTTGACCGGGCCATCGAGATCCTCTCCATCGTGGGAACAGGGTTCGTCCTCCGCACGCTGGCGCGTCAGGCGCTCGACTTCGTGCCGGGGTTCGGCTGGGCTGTCAAGGGCGCAGTCGGGTTCTCCGGCACGGTCGCGCTCGGCCAGGCCGCCATCGCGTACTTCGAGGCCGGGGCGCCGCTCCGGCTCTCGCGGATGCAAAGGATCAACAGACAGATTGAACGAGTCAAGACCCGGCTTCCCGGGCCGCTCAAGGGACTGGGTTCCTGATGAAGTAGCGAGGCTGCTGGCGCGGGTCGCGCGGCCCGGGCGCTACGCGGGGGGCGAGTTCAACACCCGCAGCAAGCCCGGGGCCACCCCCAGGATCGTCCTGTCCTACCCGGACGTGTACGAGATCGGGGTCTCCAACCCCGCGCTGCAGATCCTCTACAGCCGTATCAACGACGCCACGCCGGCTGCGGCCGAACGGTCGTATTGTCCATGGCCGGACCTGGCTGACCTGATGCGCGTCGCAGGCGTGCCGCTCTGGACGCTCGAGACGTTCGCTCCCGTGCCTGACTGCGCCCTCTGGGGCTTCACGCTGCCGCACGAGCTGTGCTACACGAACGTGCTCGAGATGCTCGACCTGGCCGGCGTGCCGCTGCACGCCGCCGAGAGGGATGGGGAGGACCCCATCGTCCTCGGCGGCGGCCCCGCGGTCGCGAACCCCTGGCCGCTGGCCCCCTTCTTCGACGCCTTCTTCGCGGGTGAGGTGGAGGACCACGTGGAGGCGCTCGTCGTGGCGCTGGGTGAGGAGAGCCGCGAGGGGCGCCTGCGGGCGCTCGCGGCCGTCCCCGGCGTCTGGGCGCCGGGCCGCAGCGAGCGTCCTGCCCAGCGTCAGGTGTTCATGGGCTTCTCGGCCTCCGAGCCGGTGCTGCGGCCGGTCGTGCCCGTGCTGGAGGCCGTCCACGACCGCGCCGTGATCGAGGTCATGCGCGGCTGCACGGCCGGCTGCCGCTTCTGTCAGGCCGGCATGTGGTACCGGCCCGTGCGCGAGCGCCCGGTCGAGATGGTCGTCGCATCCGCCGACCGGCTGCTTGACGAGACCGGTTGCGATGAGGTCTCGCTGCTGTCGCTCAGCTCCTGTGACTACAGCGGCGTGGCGGAGGCGCTCACCCGTATCCGTGGACTCCGTCCCGGCCTGCGCGTCTCGCTGCCGTCCCTCCGGATCGACTCCGCAGCGGAGAGCCTGGCGCGGTTCGCCGCCGGGCAGCGCGGCTCACTGACGCTGGCTCCGGAGGCCGGAACGCAGGCCCTCCGCGACGCCATCAACAAGGGCGTAGACGAGCAGCAGTTCACCGAGGCCGTGCGGGCGACGTTCGAGGGCGGCTTCACCGGGCTCAAGCTCTACTTCATGATCGGCCTGCCCGGCGAGACCGACGACGACGTGCTCGGGATCGCCGGTATGGCGGCGGAGGCGACGAGGCTGGCGAAGGAGATCGGCCGAGGCCGGGCGCGCGTGTCCGTGTCGGTGTCGTCGTATGTGCCCAAGGCGCACACGCCGTTCGAACTCGAGCCGTTCGCCGGCGAGGAGACGCTCCGCCGCCGCCAGCAGCTGGTCCGCGAGGCGACGCCCCGGGGCGTCAGGGTGGCGTTCCACGATGTGGCGGCATCCGTGGTCGAGGCGACGCTGGCGCGTGGCGGGCCGGGATCCGACCGGCTGGTCGAGGAGGCATGGCGGCGCGGCGCGCGGTTCGACGGCTGGAGCGAGCGTTTCGACGTGCGCCGCTGGGAGGAGGCCGCGATGGTCACCGGCATCGTCCTGGGCGAGCCCTCGCCGGAGCGCGCGTCGTGGCGGGACGCCGTCGACGCGCGTCTGGACACGCGGTTCCTCGACGAGGAGCTGGAGCGCAGCCGCGCGCACGAGCGCACGGACGACTGCCGCGACGGCACCTGCGCCGCCTGCGGCGTCTGCGCCGGCGAGGTCGGGATGGACCTCCTCGCATGAGCTGGTGGCTCGTCAGCTTCGCGCGGCGCGGACCGGGCCGCTATCTCTCCCATCTGGACACGGCGCGCGTGGTGCAGCGCACGTTCGCGCGCGCCCGCGTCCCCATCGCTCTCTCGCAGGGCATGAGGCCCAAGCCGCGCCTCTCGCTGCCGTTGCCGTTGCCCGTCGGCGCCGAGGGCGGCGACGAGCTGGCGGTCGTGGAGGTGGCGGACGGGACGCCGGCGGACGCCGCCACGCTGGAGGCGCTGCGCGCCGCGAGCCCGGTCGGGTTCGAGCCGTTCCGCATCGTCGACGTGGGAGAGCGCCGCGTGCGCCCACAGGCGAGGGCAGCCACGTATGCGTGCGTGCTCGACGGTGACGCAGGCGCGGTCGTGGCGGCCGTCGAACGCTACAACACCACGAAGGACGCGGTCCGCGAGCGGGTGTCCCCCAAAGGGACCCGCCGCCTGGACCTGAAGGAGTACGCCGGGAGCATCACCGCGACGCCCGGTGACGGGGAGACTCGCCTCGAGTTCACGATCCGCCACCGCAGCGACGGGTCCGCCCGGCCGCAGGAACTGGTCGACCTGATCGCCGACTGGGCGCAGGTCGAGCCGACGATGCGGGGCCTGGAGCGGCTGCGCGTCGTCTGGAAGGACGTGCCGCCGGCGGGATGACCGCGGCGGCGGAAGGAGTAGACCCGTGAGCAGATCGAAGAAGGCCGCGCCGGCCGGTGAGCCGGCGGCGGCGCCCGACGCGCCGCAGACGCCGGCGCCGGCCGCCGAAGCGGCGGCGGGCGAGACCCAGCCCAAGCGCCGCCGCGGCAGCCGTGGCGGGCGGCGCCACAAGAAGCCCGCTGCGGGCGCGGCCGAGACGGCGCAGCCGCAGGAAACGTCGCCGCAGGGTTCGTCGCCGCGGGACGGCTACGCCGCCGCGGCGGACGCCCTCTCCGCGCTGCCCACGGCGCCGCTGGTGCCCGTCGGTGCCGCCGGCGCGCCTGGCGGGCGGCAGACGGAAGAGGCCGCCGGGGGGCCGCCGCGGCAGGCGGAGACGACCGGCGGCGAGGCGCCGCGGCCCAAGAGCCGCGGCCGGCGCAAGCCGAAGCCTGCCCCAGCCCCACCCGTTCCGGAGGGCGAGGGCGCGGGGACCGACCAGGCATCGGGAGCCGATGCCGCGCCCGAGCCGTCCGTGGAGCCGCAGGCAGCCGACTCCGAGGGCGACGGCGCGCCGGGCGACGAGGCGCCGGCGAAGCGTCGCCGCCGCGGCAGCCGCGGCGGGCGGCGTCGCCGCAAGAGTACCGAGATCGAACACGAAGAGGCCGCCCGCGAGGCCGAGGATGCGGCGGGCGAGCCTGTCGCCGGCGGCGAGGAGGAGCACGGCGGCGCGGCCCCGACGGCCGAGGCTGAGGCCGAGGAGACGGGCAAGCGCCGCCGGCGCGGATCGCGCGGCCGCAAGCGTCCCTCCGCGGACGCCGAGACGACGGAGTCCGAGGAGGCCGTGGAGCCGCCGGCCGCAGGCGCCGCGCCGGTCGAAGCCGCCGAGAGCGAGGCGGCGCCGGCCGCCGAACCCGAGACGCGGCGACAGCGCGACCGCCGCCGTCCGCGGGCGATCGTGCGGCAGGACGAGGGCAGCGGGCTCGGCACGTCGGCGCCCGCCGAGATCGGCCAGCGGCGTCAGACCGTGGTGGCCGAGCGGCCGGACCGGAAGATCATCCTCGTGACGGACGACGGAGAGGAACTGCGCGTGGCACTCGTCGAGGACGGCCGCCTGTCCGAGATCTACATCGAGCGGCCGGACCGCAAGTCGTACCTCGGCGACATCTACCAGGGCAGGGTCGAGAACGTCATGAGCGGCATCGATGCCGCGTTCGTCGACTTCGGCCTCGAGAAGAACGGCTTCCTGTACGTGGACGAGGTGACGACCCCCGAGGGCGAGAAGCGCGCCCGGCGCATCGGGGACGCGCTCAAGAACGGTCAGGAGGTGCTCGTCCAGGTCATCAAGGACCCGATGGGTCACAAGGGCGCCCGGCTCAGCACCAAGATCTCCCTGGCCGGCCGCTACCTCGTCTACGTGCCCGGCGGGAGCGGCGTGGGCGTCTCCCGCCGGCTCAAGCAGAGCGAACGCGAGCGCCTGCGCGACATCTCCAAAGAGCTGAAGCCGAAGAACGCCGGCCTCATCATCCGCACCATCGCGGAGGGGCACGGCCTCGACGACCTGAAGCGCGACCTGCGCTACCTCTCACGGCTGTGGTCGCGCCTCAAGAAGAAGGCCGAGACGGTCAAGGCTCCCGGCCTGGTGCACAAAGAGGTCGACATCTCGATCGAGGTGACGCGCGACCTCTTCAACGACACGTGCGAGAGCCTCATCGTCGACGATCCCAAACGGCACAAGGCCATCCTCTCGTTCCTGGACAAGGAGGCCCCGGAGCTGCTGCCCAAGGTCAAGCTGCACACGGGGGAGGAGCCGCTCTTCAGCGCCTACGGCATCGAGGAGCAGATCGACCGGGCGCTCGAGCGGCGCGTGCCGCTGCCGAGCGGC
Source organism: Actinomycetota bacterium (assembly GCA_012514235.1). Classification (GTDB taxonomy): domain Bacteria; phylum Actinomycetota; class Thermoleophilia; order UBA2241; family UBA2241; genus CAIXSE01. Next base: position 5,700 of record JAAZAR010000001.1, on the reverse strand, counting down.
GGCAACCTCGTGATCGACCACGCCGAGGCCCTCACGGTGATCGACGTCAACACCGGCCGCTTCACGCGGGGCAAGGGTCTCGAGGACACGATCACCAAGACGAACATCGAGGCCGCCAAGGAGGTCGTGCGTCAGCTGCGGCTGCGTGACATCGGCGGCATCATCATCATCGACTTCATCGACATGGCTCACGCCAAGAACCGCGAGCTCGTGCTGGCGACGCTCGAGGCCGAGCTGGAGACCGACCGCACGAAGACCTACGTGGTCGAGCTCTCGCCCCTCGGCCTCGTCGAGATGACGCGGCAGAACACGACCGACGGCGCGCGCGGCATCCTGACGCGCGCCTGCCCGACCTGCTCCGGCAAAGGCCGCGTGCTGAGCGAGGAGACGATGGCGCTCAACGTGGAGCGCCGCCTGCGCGCCCTGGCCCGCAAGTCGCAGGCCAAGGCCTGGCTGGTCGAGATCAACGGCGGCGTGGCCGAACGGCTGAGCGGCGCCCGGCTCAAGCGTCTCGAGAAGCAGGTCGGGCGCCGGATCTTCATCGAGGGAGGTTCGTCGCTCCCCGTGGACGCGTTCCGCGTGATCAGCGAGGGCAGCCTCGAGCACGTCCAGGAACAGCGCATCCCCGTGCGAGAGGGGCAGGAGGTCACGGTGGAGCTGGAGTTCAGCCTCACCTACAGCCCGCGCGACGCGGTGGGCTACGTGGACGGGTACATGGTCATCGTGGAGGGCGGGCGCAAGCATCTCGGCAAGAGGCGCAAGGTACGCATCACGGCCACCGACCGCGCCGCCGCGCGGGCCACGCTGCCCAAGAAGGGCGCCGAGGAGGCGAATTGACCAGAGCAGGGCGTTTGGCTATCATTTCCTGCCGTTGTCTTGAGGGAGAAACCGAATGACGAAGTCCAACGACACCTATGCGGTCGTCCGCTGCGGTGGCCAGCAGTACAAAGTGAGCGCCGGCGACACCATCGTCGTCGACCGCGTCGACGCCGAGGAGGGCAAGAGCATCACGCTCGAGACTCTCGCGGTGAGCGACGGCAAGGGCAGTGCCTACGACGCCGACGCCGCCAGGCACGCCAAGGTCAAGGCGACGGTCAGCGAGCACCTGCTCGGCGAGAAGATCAAGGTCTTCACGTACAAGCCGAAGAGCACGTTCAAGAAGACGAAGGGTCATCGCAGTCGTCTCACCAAGTTGACGATCGACTCGATCACCCTCAAGGGCAGCAAGGAGTAACGGCATGGCCCACAAGAAGGGCGCCGGCACCAGCCGCAACGGACGCGACTCCGAGGCAAAGCGCCTCGGCGTCAAGGCGTTCGCCGGCCAGGTCGTCCCGGCAGGATCGATCATCGTACGCCAGCGCGGGACGAAGTTCCGCCCCGGCGAGAACGCCGGCATCGGTGTGGACCACACCATCTACGCCAAGGTCACGGGCAAGCTCGTGTTCACCGAGAAGGGCGCCGGGCGCTTCATCTCGGTCGTCCCCGAGGCATGATCTGAGGCCGGCTCCGCCGGCCTCTTCATAGCCATGCTCGACAGGGCCACCATCTGCGTGCGCGGGGGTCGCGGCGGCAACGGAGGCATGAGCTTCCGTCGCGAGAAGTACGTGCCCAAGGGCGGCCCCGACGGGGGCGACGGCGCGCCCGGCGGCGACGTCGTGCTCGTCGCGACGCGCCAGGTGCACGACCTCTCGCACTTCCGCCACAAGCATCACTTCCGCGCCGCCAACGGCGGCGCCGGCCGGGGCGGCAACAGGCGGGGCGCCGACGGACCAGAACTGCTCGTCGAGGTCCCGGTCGGCACCGAGGTGCGCACCCAGGAGGGAGAGGTCCTCGGCGATCTCGTCCGCGAGGGGCAGCGCCTGCTCGTGGCGCGCGGCGGCGAGGGCGGGCGCGGCAACGTGAACTTCAAGAGCTCGACCCGTCAGGCGCCGCGCTTCGCGGAGAAAGGCCTGGAGGGCGAGGAGCTGTGGCTCACGCTGTCGCTCAAGCTCCTCGCCGACGTCGGCCTCGTCGGCCTGCCCAACGCCGGCAAGTCGTCGCTGCTGGCCGCGCTGACGAGGGCGAAGCCCAAGGTCGCGGCCTACCCGTTCACCACCCTCGAGCCCAACCTGGGCGTGCTGCCCCTCGACGAGGGCCCGGTCGTCCTCGCCGACATCCCCGGGCTCATCGAGGGCGCCAGCGAGGGGGCCGGACTCGGCCACCGGTTCCTGGCGCACATCGAGCGCACCGCCGTCGTCGTGTACGTGCTCGACGGCGGCGTCGGTCCGGACGCCTGGCCCGTCGCGCTGCGCACCGTCAGGGCGGAGCTCGGCGCCTTCCGCGCCGAGCTCCTCGAGCGGCCGTCGCTCGTCGTGGTGAACAAGGCAGACCTTCTGGACGCTGCGGCGCTCGCCGAGGCGACGGCGTTCCTGGACACGCTCGAGTGGACGGCAGACGGGATCGTGACGTCGGCGGAGGACGGGAGCGGTCTGGACGACCTCGCGGGGCGGCTCGGCGCACTGGTGTCGGAGGCCCGGACGGCGTCGACCGGGGCGGTCGCCGAACCGGCCGCGGTGCTGCGTCCCGGCAGCGACCGGCTCGAGGCGTTCACCATCGACCGCAGGGACGACGCCTACGTGGTGCACGGCAGGCAGCTCGAGCGGCTCTTCGCCAAGGCGGACCTGGACAACGAGGACGCCGTCGCGTATCTGCAGGAGGTCGTCGAGCGCGCCGGCCTGAACGATGCGTTGCGCCGCGCCGGCGCCGTCCCGGGCGACACGGTGATCGTCGGCGAATCCGAGTTCGAGTTCGCGTGACGACGCCCGCGAGCCCGCCGACCCCTTTGCTACAATCCCCGCCGTGAAGACGATCGTCGTCAAGGTCGGCTCCAGCACGGTGGCCGACGACCATCTGCGCCTGCGGCGCCGCCTCCTCGCCGGTCTCGTGTCCGACATCGCCGGCCTCGTGCACGGAGGGCGACGCGTCGTGCTGGTGTCCAGCGGCGCCATCGCCTGCGGCCAGCACGTGCTCGGCGTCCAGGAGCGCCCGCGGCAGGTCCCGGCGCTCCAGGCAGCCTCGGCTGTCGGCCAGGGCCGCCTGTTCGCCCACTACGAGCGCCTGTTCGGCGACTACGAGCTCACGGCTGCGCAGGTCCTGCTCACGAGCGAGGACTTCAATCGCCGTTCGAGCTACGTCAACGCGCGCAACACGCTGCGGCGGCTGCTCTCCTGGGGCGTCGTCCCGGTCGTGAACGAGAACGACACGACGGCGACCGACGAGATCAGGTTCGGCGACAACGACGTGCTCGCCGCGCATGTCGCGATCATGCTGCGCGCCGACCACCTGGTGCTGCTCACGGACCAGGACGGCCTGTATACCGCCGACCCGCGCACAGACGGGTCGGCGGAGCTGGTGCGCCGGGTCACCGACCCGGCGGAGCTCGCCGCGCTCGACGTCGGGAACGCCTCCCGGCGCGGCGCCGGCGGCATGCGCGGCAAGACGGCCGCGGCCCTCATGGCCGCGGCCGCCGACGTCCGCACGGTCATCGCCAATGGCTCGCTTCCCGGCGTCGTGTCCGCGGCGGTCGGCGGCAAGGACGTCGGTACGCAGGTGCTCGCGCACCCGACCAACGCGTCGGCCTTCAAGTTGTGGCTGCGCTACGCCAAGCCCGTGCGTGGTACGCTGGAGGTGGACGCCGGGGCCGCGCGCGCCCTCGCGCAGGGGGGGAGCAGCCTCCTGCCTGTGGGTGTCACCGCCGTACGTGGTTCGTTCCTGGCGGGAGACGCCGTGGCCATCGTCGGCCCGTCGGGCGAGGAGGTCGCCCGCGGGCTCAGCACGATGAGCGCCCGCGACCTGCGCCGCGTCCGTGGTCTGCGGAGTGACGAGCTGCGGGCGGTGAGCCCGCACCTCGAGGACGAGGTCGTGCACCGGGACTGCCTGGTGCTGGTCGGCGAGGAGGCAGGATGAAGGTCGAGCAGACGTGCGCCGAGGCACAGCGGGCGTCCCGCGTGCTCTCCGGCCTGCCACGGGCGCGCAAGGACGAGGCGCTGCGGGCCGTGGCCGACGCGCTCAGGCGCCGGTCGGCCGAGATCCTGGCGGAGAACGAGGAGGACGTCCGCCTGGCGCGCGAGAACCGCCTGGCGGACGCGCTCGTCGACCGGCTGCTGCTGGACGAGGACCGACTGGCCGAGATCGCGACCGCCGTCCTCGACGTCGCCGCCCTGCCCGACCCCATCGGCCAGCTGGTCGACGGCTGGCGGCTCGACAACGGCATCGAGTTGCGCCGCGTCCGGGTCCCGCTCGGCGTGATCGCCGTGATCTACGAGGCGCGTCCCAACGTGACCATCGACGCGGCTGCCTTGTGCCTCAAGTCGGGCAACGCCGTCATCCTGCGCGGCGGCAGCGCCGCCAAGCACTCCAACCGCATCCTCGCCGAGGTCGTGCAGGGCGCCGTGATCGAGACCGGTCTGCCCAGGGAGGCGGTCTCCTATCTCGGTCCGGACCGCAGGGAGCTGAACGAGCTCCTCAAACAGCGCAAGTACGTGGACCTCGTCATCCCCCGGGGCGGGGAGGACCTCAAGGAGTACCTCCTCGAGCACAGCAAGGTGCCGGTGATCTACGCGGCCGGCGGCAACTGCCACGTCTACGTGGACGCGGCCGCCGATCTCGACAAGGCGCTGCCGATCATCGTCAACGCCAAGTGTCAGCGCCCCGGCGTCTGCAACGCCGCCGAGACGCTCCTGGTGCACCAGGACGTGGCGGCGGCGTTCCTGCCTCGCGTCGCGGACGAGCTCAAGCGGCGCGGCGTCGAGGTCGTCGTCGACAAGGCGGCAGCCGACATCATCGGCGATCAGTCGCTGAAGCGCTCCACCAAGACGCACTACGACACGGAGTTCCTGGCGCTCAAGCTGGCGGTGCGCGTGGTGACCTCGCTGGACGAGGCTCTCGACCATATCGCCACGTACGGCACGCGGCACTCGGAGGCTATCGTCACCGAGGACCTCGCGGCCGCGCGCCGCTTCACGTCGCAGGTCGACGCCGCCTGCGTCTACGTCAATGCCTCAACCCGGTTCACGGACGGCGGCCAGTTCGGTCTGGGCGCCGAGATGGGCATCTCCACCCAGAAGCTGCACGTGCGCGGCCCCATCGCGCTGCAGGAGCTCACCTGTGTCAAGTACGAGCTGTGGGGCGACGGGCAGGTGAGGGGGTAACGCCATGACCACCTCGCAGCCTCGCCTGGGTGTCCTCGGCGGGAGCTTCGATCCGCCGCACACGGCCCACCTCGCCATCGCATCCGAGGCCTGTCACGCCCTGGACCTCGCCCGGGTGCTGTTCGTCCCGGCCGCGGCGCCTCCGCACAAAGGCGGGGGAGACCGCACCCCGGCAGATGTGCGGCTGCAGATGACGTCTCTGGCCGTCGACGACGACCTGCGCTTCACGGTGTCGGGGATCGAGATCGAACGCGGTCTGGTCTACACGGCCGACACCCTGCGAGCGCTCACGGAGCGCTACCCGGACCACGGGCTGGTGTTCATCCTCGGGTCGGACTCGCTGCTGCAGCTCGACACATGGCACAATCCCGACGAGCTGCTCTCCCTGGGCGCGCTGGGGAGCGTCCCGGATCACCGTGCTCGACACGCCGCTCATGGAGATCTCGTCGTCCAGCATCCGCGAGCGTGTGGCGGCGCGCCGGCCGGTGCGCTATCTCGTCCCGCCCCGGGT
>JAAZAR010000027.1 GCA_012514235.1 Actinomycetota bacterium | reverse complement strand
GCCGTGTAGTACTCGGTGATGATGACGATGAGTGCGGTGACGACGATGCCGGTGACCGCCGCGAAGAACAGGCTGTTGACGCTCGGGATGCCGAAGGCCTTGGCGCCGGCGCCGCCCATCATCCAGCTGGTGACGGGATAGAACAGGATGATGGCGATGATCGCCGAGGCGCCGAGGCCCTTGTAGAGGGCGTTCATGATGTTCTGGGACGAGCCGAGCCGCACGAAGAACGTCCCGATGACGCTGGCGATGATGGAGACGCCGCCCAGCACGAGCGGATACAGCACGGCCGGCTTGTAGGCAGCCTCACCGCCGATGTGGACGAGCAGGCCCTCGCGGATGCCGGTGATGCCCCAGTCGACGCGGAAGCTCAGGAAGGCGAGCAGCATGGCGGCGACGGCGGTGACGGCGTACGTCTCGAAGAGGTCGGCGGCCATGCCGGCGCAGTCGCCGACGTTGTCGCCCACGTTGTCGGCGATGACCGCCGGGTTGCGCGGGTCGTCCTCGGGGATGCCCGCCTCGACCTTGCCCACGAGGTCGGCGCCCACGTCGGCGGCCTTGGTGAAGATGCCGCCGCCGACGCGCGCGAACACGCTGATGAGACTGCCCCCGAAGCCGAGACCGACAAGCGCGGCCACGTCGTCCGTGATCCAGTAGTACACAGCCACGCCGAGCAGCGCGAGGCCCACGACGAGGAGGCCGGTGACGGAACCGCCGCGGAAGGCGACCCTGAGCGCCGGGCCGAGACCCTTGCGCGCCGCCTCCGCCGTCCGCACGTTGACGCGCACGCTGACCATCATGCCGATGTAGCCGGCGGCGGCGGAGAGCACCGCGCCGACGACGAAGCCCACGGCGGCGTGCCAGCCGTACGTCCAGTCCTTCATGAGACCGAGGGCTACGAAAAGGATGACGAAGACCACCACGCCGACCACGGCGATGGTGCGGTACTGCCGGTTGAGATACGCCTTCGCGCCCTCCTGGACGGCGCCGGCGACCTCCTGCATCTTGGCGTCGCCCGCCGGCAACGCGAGCAGCCATCTGATGAGCAGGACGCCGTACACGACGGCGACCAGCCCGCAGATGACCGCCACGAGTATGGCGTTGTCACTTACGAACGATGACACTTGTCGGCTCCTTTCCGAACCCCTCCTGAGCGGGCGCCGACAGGGAGCGCCCGTGGTCCTTGCCCCTACGCCAGGTACTTGCCTATGAGCAGGTCGAGCTTCTGCTTGGTCGCTGCCGGGATGAGGTCCGCCGGCGTGTTGATGGCGGACTCCACCGCGTGGCGGCACGTGCAGTCGCGCTGCTGGTCCAGGGCGACCACCGCGCGACGCACGATGGCCTGGGCGGTGGCGACGTTGCGCCGGACGTTCTCCAGCACCTGCTCGAGGGTCACGTCTTCTTCGCCTTCATACCAGACGTCGTAGTCGGTGACCATCGCCATGGTGGCGTAACAGAGCTCCGCCTCACGCGCCAGCTTGGCCTCCTGCAGGTTGGTCATGCCGATGATGTCGAAGCCGAGCTGGCGGTAGACGTTGCTCTCGGCGCGGGTGCTGAACTGCGGTCCCTCGATGCAGACGTAGGTGCCGCCCTCGTGGACCGTGGCGCCGGCCGCGCGCCCGGCCTCGACGACGACCTTGCTCGTGTACGGGCAGAACGGGTCGGCGAACCCCATGTGCACCACGACGCCCTCGCCGAAGAAGGTGCTCGGGCGCGCCTTGGTGCGGTCGAACAGCTGGTCCGGCACCACGACGTGGAGCGGCTCGAGGTGCTCCCGGAGGCTGCCGACGGCGCTGGCTGAGAGCACGTAGTGCACCCCCAGCGCCTTCATGCCCCAGATGTTGGCCCGGTAGTTGATCTCGCCCGGCAGGATGCGATGCCCGCGTGCGTGACGCGGCAGGAACGCCACGGTGACGCCGTCGATCTCGCCGAGGAAGAAGCTGTCGGACGGCGGTCCGAACGGGGTCTCGACGACCACCTCACGGGCGTTCTCGAGGAGTTCGTAGAAACCGGAGCCACCGATGACGCCGACGCTTGCGGACTCTGTGACTGCTGCCACACTGCCTCCCTTTGGACGTTGCGCCGCGCGAAGTATACAGGGCCGGGAGGCCGGCACAAACGCGGGGACTGTCCACGATACGGACGGTAGTGACCGCATCGCGAAAGCGTGGGTCGAGTCCGGGCTCGACCGCCACGTTCGAGCGCGCCGGACAGGCCGGATCCGGCGAGGTGATAGTCTTCATCCCGCATGCAGCTACCCGGCCGGCTCGCGCCTCCAGCGCCCCGCGTCGCCGGCCTTGTCCGCGCAAAAGGAGCAAACGGTGCCCAAGAACAAAGTGGTCCCCATCGAGGAGGCGATGTCCCGCATCAAGAGCGGCATGAGCATCGCAATCGGCGGCTTCATCGGCCAGGGCGATCCGCTCACGCTGATCGACCATCTGAAGACGATGGACGTCGGCGACCTCACGATCTACGAGAACGACGCCGGCTTCCGCGACCGCGGCACCGTCGAACTGGTCAAGCAGGGCAAGGTGAAGAAGATCGTCGCCAGCCACATCGGCACCACGCCGGAGATCGGCAAGGCGATGAACGAGGGACGGCTCGAGGTGGAGCCGACACCGCAGGGGACGCTCGCGGAGATGATGCGCTCCGGCGGCGCCGGCCTCGGCGGCTTCCTCACCCCCACCGGCATCGGCACGGTCGCCGAGGAGGGCAAGCAGATCGTCGAACTCGAGGGACGCAAGTACATCCTCGTGCCCTCAGTCAGGTGCGACGTGGCCCTCATCCGCGCCCACGCGGGCGACACCTGGGGCAACCTCATCTACCGGGGCACGTCACGGAACTTCAACGTGCCCGCCGCCACCTGCGCCGACTACGTCGTCGCCGAGGTCGAGAACCTCTACACGATGGGCGAGCTCGACCCGAACGCCATCCACACCTCCGGCATCTTCGTCGACGCCGTGGTACGCGCCAACATCGACTACTGTGTGATCCGGGAGGAGGTCTTCAATGGCCAGTGACGCCAAGAAGGTCATCGCCGCCCGCGCCGCCCGCGAGCTCGAGGACGGGCAGATCATCAACCTCGGCATCGGGCTGCCGACGCTGATCGCCAACTACGTGCCCGAGGGCATCGACGTCGTCATCCAGACCGAGAACGGCGCCGTCGGCGTCGGCCCGGCGCCCGATCCCGGCTGCGAGGACCGCGACCGGGCCAACGCCGGCAACCAGCCGATCACCCTCATCCCGGGCGGCAGCTACTTCGACAGCGCCACCTCGTTCGGCATGATCCGGGGGGGCCACATCGACGCCACGTTCCTCGGCACGCTCCAGGTGGACGAGCAGGGCAACATCGCCAACTGGATCGTCCCCGGCAAGATGCTCGCCGGCATGGGCGGCGCCATGGACCTCATCACCGGCGCCAAGGTCGTCTACATCGTGAGCGAGCACTGCTCCAAGGACGGCGCGTCCAAGCTGATGAAGCAGTGCACCTTCCCGCTCACCGGTGCCGAAGAGGCCGACGTCGTCATCACCGAGCGGGCGCTGTTCCGGCGCTACCCGGAGAGAGGCTGGGTGCTGGAGGAGATCGCCGCAGGCTACACGCTGGACGACATCGCCGCCTGCACCGACATGGCGTACACGGTGGCGGACGACGTGAAGTTCGACGCGTACGGCGCCGACTGACCCATATCACAGCGCACCGCGTCCAGGCGGCCGGGGAGCCTCGAGGCAGGCTCCCCGGCCGCCTCGCTTCATGCCTCCCCTCCCCGCGCGTTTTCGCCCCCCTCCCCCGCGGTATCCATGCAGCACCGACGAAACCGGAGGGAGCGACCGTGACCAGGTTGATGAGCGAGTTCAGCCGGAAGGAGTGGAAGGGCTGCTGCGGCAAGGGCTGCAAGAAGTGCGCGATCGCGCAGGCGTACATCCGCGAGTACGGCAAGCAGGACGGCCTGGCGAAGCTCGAGGCTGACCGCGACGCGGTCAAGAAGGACGGCAAGAAGGGCGCCAAGAAGGACGCCAAGGGACGAGGCGACAAGAAGTCCCGGGGCAAGAAGAAGGCCAAGGCCTGAGATGACCGCCGGCGTGGGGCGGTGACGCCGCCCGCGCCGGCCTCCCGGCGGGCCGCCCGGTCCGCGCCCAGCCGGGCGCGAGCGACCGGCGCCAGACTGGACCTCGGCGCCAGGTCAGATCTCCGCGATCACCGCCGCGAGGTCGCGGCTGAACTCGTTGCCCGCGACCGTCGGCCACACGTCCGGGAAGGTGAGCACCAGGCGCTCCATCTCCTCCTGCCGCGCGACCAGGTACCTGGCCGCGTCCGGCGCGACGATGACCTCCAGCGGGCCCGGCAACTCGTGGCCCTCATGCCGCCACGTCCCCCAGGTGATGTAGTCGCGTAGCACGCCGCTGGTGACCACCGCATCCTGGAGGTCCCCCAGGTGGTCCTGCAGCCCCTTGACGCGCTTGATCAGCGGGCGGGCGCCGGTCCCGAGCACGCCCTCGAAGAACTCGAGCGTGTACCGCAGGCCCTTGCACGCCTTGCGCAGCGCGTGGAAGCGGGGCAGCGGCGTCTCGAGCCCGCCCAGCTGACCCTCGAAGGCCCAGACGACGGCCATGTCCTTGTAGAGCACGCCGGGCAGCACCTGGGCCACGCGCTGGGGGCGCACGGCGACCGCGCTCTTTGGGGCCAGCGCCTCGACGGGGCCGTCGAGCAGCTCCTGCGTGCACTCCACGAAGCGCCGGTAGCGCTTGCCGTCGAGGTAGGCGACGAGAACGTCCCGCTGCTTGTCGCGCTCGGCCTTCCACGCGGCGAGCAGGCCCTCCAGGTCGCCGGCATGCTCCTCCGGCAGGCCGTCCAGGTACACCTGGGTCTTCTCGTTGAAGACGTCGAGGTCGCGGACGTTGCCGAGCGTGCGGCCGGTGCGGCGGAGCCCCTTGAGCACCGGCCGCATCACCTGCGGGTCGAGGTAGTCGGCGAACACGCGCAGCGCCATGCGCATGCGACGCGTGGAGACGCGCATGTCGTGCAGCTCCTCCGGATCCTCACCCAGGCGCGTCCCCTCCTCGTGCTCCAGCATCTTCGCGAGATGGAACTTGAGCGTCTTGACGGCCGCCTCGGTCATGGTGTCCGTCGGGAAGATGTCGGGCCGCTTCCCGGGCTCCTTCGCGGGCGCGGCCCCGGCCGCTCCCGTGCCCGGGTCCACGGCCTCGTCGTCGTAGATGCCCGTGCCCTCCACGCGGTAGCGCGCCAGCCAGTAGCGGACCCGACGGTCGGAGAGACCGGCCATCCGGCCGGCCTCGACCTGCGAGAGCCCGCGATCGAGCGCGAGCAGCGCCTGGGCACGGCGCGCCCGGGCGCCCGTGCCGGCGGCCTGCGCCTCGTGGATGGGCCGCTCGGCGGCGCTCATGAGGACGCCGTCCTCCTCGTCGCCGGCGAGCTCGAGCGCGCGGGTGAACTTGGCGCGGCCCTCGGGGACGAGGCCCCACTCGTCCCGGAGCGCGGCCGCCAGCGCGGCGACGTCATCGTCGCCGCCCCGGCCGCGCGCCTCGACCTCGCACTCGAGCCAGCCGCGATCGCCATCCGCGGCGCTCGCCGTCACTCGGTCGAGACTCAGTTCCGCCACCTCTCGTCTGCCCTTGCGCACCACGCGAGCCACGCGCACCTGCGCGAGCGTGAGCATCGGCTCGAGCGGCTCGCCACCCGTGAGCTGCCCCACGCGCGAGCGCAACTCGCCGTCGGGCCACTCCACCACGGGCACGTCCGCGGCCACGAGCGCCTCGATCTCCTCGCGCCGCAGCAGGGAGTCGGTCGGCGCGACCAACTGCTTGAGCGTGAGCCTCACCCCGCCGTCGGTCTCCCGTCGCCGGAAGTAGAACCCGGCCGAGAGCAGCCGCCGGTCGGGGGTGTCGAGGAACGTGTCGGCGTCGTGACGCTCGACGCCCGGCGAGACCGCGTACCCCGCCAGCGAACCGGTCTCGCACAGGCGCTCCAGCGTCTCCTCGTCGGGCACCAGGAACTTGGCTTCGACCTCCATCGTCATCTGCCCCCCAGAAGGGCCGGCGTGAGCAGCCACTCCAGCCGCCCGCCACCGGCCGCCGGCGCGGCCACGTCCACGCGCGCGAGCCCGCCCTTCTTCATCACCACGTCCCCGCCACCGATGAGCGCGGACACGGTCTCGCTGAAGTCGGGCTCGTGCCCGACGACGAGGACCGTGCGAGCTCCGGGTGCCCGCGACGCGAACACCTGTTCGAGCCGGTCGAGGTCGAATCCGGGCGCCAGACGGTCGTCCTCGACGAGACGCCCGCTCAGGCCGAGCCCGTCGGCGACGATCTCGGCCGTCCTGCGGGCGCGCGCCAGCGGACTGGTCACGATGACGTCGGGCGCGAGGCCCATGGCGCGGAGCGCCTCGGCCTCGCGCCGCATGATCTCTTCACCCTCGGGCGTGAGCGGCCGGTCGGCGTCGCGACCCTGCCACTCCGCGCGGTCCTCGGCCTTGCCGTGCCGCAGGAAGTAGACCCTCATCAGCCACGCTCGCTTGCGTCCAGGGCCTGCTCGCGCGCCCGCGCCACGAACCACTCCTGCGCGTTCAGCGGCTCCTCGCCCTCCCCCGGCCAGACGTGCGTCCAGCTGCCGTCCGCCGCGAGCACCCGCGCCTTCATGTTGTCGTTCAGGTACGTCGGCAGGATCTCGTCGCGGAGGCGACGCTTGATGCCGGCGTCCTGGACCGGGAAGAGGATCTCGACACGGCGGTTGAGGTTGCGCGGCATGAGGTCGGCGCTCCCGAGGACGACCTCCTCGTCGCCGCCGTTGCGGAACCAGTAGATGCGGCTGTGCTCGAGGAACCGGCCCACGATGCTCCGCTCGGTGATGTTGTCGCTCACCCCGGGGATGCCGGGCCGCAGACAGCACATGCCGCGCACGTTGAGCTCCACCTTCACGCCGGCCTGCGACGCGCGGTAGAGCTTGCGGATCATCGGCTTGTCCACGAGAGAGTTCATCTTGAAGATGAAATGCGCCTCGCGCCCCGCCTCGGCGTGGGCGATCTCACGGTCGATGCGCGCCGCGATGCCCTGACGAAGGTTGACCGGCGCGACGAGCAGCTTGCGGTACTCGGTGGCCTGCCCTCCGCCCGTGAGGTGGTTGAACACGAGGTTGGTGTCGGCGCCGATGTCGTCGTCGGCCGTGAGGTAGCCGAGGTCCGTGTACTGCTTGGTGGTGACGCTGTTGTAGTTGCCGGTGCCGAGGTGCGTGTAGCGGCGGATGCGGTCGCCCTCGCGGCGCACCACCTGCAGCGCCTTGCAGTGGGTCTTGAGCCCGATGAGGCCGTAGACGACGTGGGCGCCCTCGCGTTCGAGCGCCTTCGCCCAGCCGATGTTGCTCTCCTCGTCGAACCGCGCCTTGAGCTCGACGAGCACGGCGACCTGCTTGCCGTTGGCCGCCGCCTCCATGAGCTGCTCGACGGCCGGCGCGTTGCGCCCCACGCGGTACAGCGTCTGCTTGATGCCCAGCACGTCCGGGTCGTTGGCCGCGGCGTGGAGGAACTCCACCACAGGGTCGAACGAATCGTAGGGGTGGTGCAGCAGCACGTCGCGGCTGCGGATGGCGGCGAAGAGCTCCGAGCCCGCGAGCCCGGCCAGCGTGGGAGGCACCGACTGGACCAGCGGCTCGTACTTGAGCTCCGGCCTGTCGATGCTGCCGGCGCCCCACAGGCTGCTGAGGCCGAGGGGCGAGCGGACCTCGTAGAGGTCGGCCTCGCCCAGTTCGAGGTTCTCGGTGAGGATCTCGCGGATGCGGGGGGGCATCATGTCGTCGATGGTGACCCGGATGACCGACCCGAACCTCCGCCGGCGGACGAACTGTTCGATGGTCTCGAGCAGGTCGTCCGCCTCCAGCTCCTGGATGGCCAGCTCGGCGTCGCGCGTCACCCGGAACGCGTGCGACTCGAGCACGTCCATGCCGGGGAACAGCGACGCGAGATTGGCGGCGATCACCTGTTCGAGCCAGGTGAACCACTGGTGCTGCCCGCCGTCGTCGAGGTCGGCGGCCGCGGCGGGCGCCGGCACCGGCACGAGCCGCGGCAGCGAGTCCGGGACCTTGACGCGCGCGAAGCGCTCGTCCCCGTTGCCGTCGCGGAGCAGCACGCCCAGGTTGTGGCTCATGTTCGAGATGTGCGGGAAGGGGCGGCCGGGGTCGAAGGCGAGAGGCGTGAGCACCGGGAACACGCTGTCCTCGTAGTACTTCGCCAGCGCCGCCTGCTGGCCGGCGTCCAGGTCGGCGTAGTCGACGATGTGGATGCCGGCCGCGTCGAGCTCCGGCCTGAGCTCGCTGAAGCACTGGCGCGCCGCCTTCATGACGCCGCGGGCGCGCTCCTGCACGATGGGGAGCAGCTGCTGCGGCGTGTAGCCGTCCGCAGATGCCTGGGTGACGCCGGCCTCCACCTGCTGCCTGAGGCCCGCGATGCGGACCATGAAGAACTCGCCCAGGATCGAGCCCACGATGCCGACGAACTTGACGCGCTCGATGAGCGGGTTGTGCTCGTCCCGCGCTTCGTCCAGCACGCGGTCGAAGAAGTCGAGCATGCTGAGCTCGCGGTTGATGTAGAGGGCGGGGTCGCGGAGGTCCGCGTCGCTGACCTCGGCCTTGGCCTCCAGCTCGCCCGTGAACTCCTCCTGGGCGGCCCTGGTGGTCGCCTTGACGGCCTCCCGGCCGTGGTATTCGTCGGCTCGGGTCCGTTCCTGTGGCGCCATAGGCGATGTACCTCCTCGGCCATCCGGGGCGCGCGGCCGGCGCTCCGGTGTGGACTCGTGGTCCGCCCGGGTCCGCTGCCCCGGGAATCTGCCAGTATATGCCCTCTTCGCCGTCTTCGCCCGGCATCGTACCCATTAAATGGAAACGGCGGCGGCCGGCGGTCACCGCAAGGTGAGTCCGCCGGCCGCCGCCGTCGCTTCGGGCTCAGAAGCCGAGGTTCTCCACGCGCTCGATGCCCGGTACCACGTTCTTGAGATGGCGCTCCACGCCGTTGGTCAGCGTGAGCTGGGACATGGGGCATCCCGCGCAGGCGCCCTGGAGGCGTACCTGGACGACGCCGTCGTCCAGCACGTCGACCAGCTCGATGTCGCCACCGTCGGCCTGCAGGGCCGGACGGATGTCGCCGAGAGCCTTCTCGACCTGCTCCTTGATCTCTGCCATGTGTGTTGTCACCTCCCCGTCGCCTGCGGGCGGCCGTCGGCCACGCACGCACGTCGCCGCGCGTCGGCCAGGGCCGCGAACGTCGTCGTCTCCAGCTCCCCGCTGAGGAGCGCTTCGACACCATGCCAGAAGTCGTGGGTGTCGCAGCCGTCGTCGGCACACGGCTCGACCCGCTGCCGGCAGCGGCACAGCAGGATGGGACCCTCCACCGCCTGGTACACGTCGAGCACGGTGATCTCGTCGGCCGGACGCGCCAGCATGACGCCGCCCTGGTGCCCACGCTGCGTGCGCACCAGGTCTGCCCGCGCCAGATCGTGGATGACCTTGGCCAGGCGCGGACCGGGGATGCGCTGCGCGGCGGCGATGTCGCGCGTGTGGAGCACGGCACCCGGTTCGTGGCGGGCGAGCTCGTACATAGCGCGCACCGCGTAGTCGGCCTGCGTGGAGAGCTTCATGGACCCTTTCTACCCTAAGTGCCAGAAAAAGTCCAATTAGTCGACTTTGCGTCAGATCTCGTCCCAGGCCCAGAGGAGGTTCTCCCGGTGGGCGTCGGCGTACACGTCGTCGACGACGACGCCTCCCGGGAGGAAGCGCTCGACCGGCAGGTCCAGCTCGTTCCGGTCGGCCCCCGCGGCTTTGGCCTCGGCGACTGCCTCGTAGACACCGGCGATGTAGCGCTCGTTGGCGTCGAGGATGGTCTTGCCCATCGTCGGGCCGTGCGACGGTACGATCAGGTCCACCGGCAGCTGCTTGAGCTGCCGAAGCGTCCTGATCCACTCGTCGGCACCGTCCCGCTGGCCGAAGTTGGGGAGCGGCCACTCCACGGTGTCGCCGCCGAGCAGCAGGCGTCTCTGGGGCAGGAACACGACGAGCGAGTCCTCGCTGTGCCCGGGCGTGTGGATGAGATGCACCGCCTCCTCGGCGTCGCTGTAGGTGAGCCGGTCACCGAAGGTGACGTTGGGGAGCGGCACGCCCTCGGGCGGCGGGAGACGAAGCGACTCGTCGCCGCCCTGCAACTCCGCCTGGATCAGGCGCGGACAGGCACGCTGGGCGACGATGTCCGCCTCCGGGAAGGCGCTGTTGCCGAACACGTGGTCCCAGTGGTGGTGCGTGTCGATCACCACCACGCGACGACCGGCGGCCTCACTGGCGAGGAAGTCGACGACCGGAGCCACTTCCGTCGGCCCCGTGAGCGTGTCGACCACGAACACGAGGCGGGGCATCAGCAGGACGGCGGCCAGCGTCGGGAACCCCTCCGCGTCGATGACGTGCGTCCAGACGGACGGCGCGAGCTCCTTCATCGCCTCTCCTCCCTCAGCCCTCGACCCCGCAGCGCGACTCTGCACGCACCGTCACGGTCCGTCAACCACGATGAGGCGACGTCGTCAGCCGACGACCGTGACGACGTCGGGCGCGAGCGTGAGGCGCTCGACGCCGTCGACGGTGACGACCCAGGTGTTCTCGATCCCGACTGCGCCGGCGCCGGGCAGGACGAACTTGGGTTCGAGCGCGAACAGCATGCCGGGCTCGAGCTCGAGCCCGCTGCCGGTGAGCACCGGCAGCTCGTCGAGCTCGATGCCGATGCCGTGCCCCACGTACGGCACCTGGCCCGAGCCGTGCCCCATGAAGTGCGCCGCGAGTCCGGCCTCCGCGGCGGCCTCGCGGGCCGCGTCCCACACGGCGCGGCACGCCGCGCCGGGCCGGGCCGCGGCCGTCGCCGCCTCCTGCACGCGCAGCGCGGCGTCGTGCGCCCGCAGGAGCCCTTCGTCCAGCGGGCCGAGCGAGTACATCCGCGTGAAGTCGGCCATGTAGCCGTCGCGCACGGGCACGAAATCGAAGACCACCGGCTCGCCCCGGCCGATACGCCGGAAGCTCGCCCCCTGCGCCACCGACGGACTCAGCCCGATGCCCGCCAGCGGGGTGTCGAGGTAGCTGGACACGCAGCCGCTGACGCCCGTGAGGAGCTGGCCGTAGAACATCTCCTGGTTGAAGCCGCGCATGCGGATGTAGCCCTCGTGCCCCAGGCGCCGGGCCTCCGCCTCGACGCGTCCGGCGAACTCGACCTCGGTGAGCCCCTCCTCGAGCAGGTCCGGGAGCAGGGCGCTGACCTCATCCGCCATGACGGCCGCCGCGCGGATGCGCTCCACCTCCCAGGCGGACTTGACGGCGCGCTGTCGCACCACCGTCCGGCCGACGTCCTCGAACGCCGCCTCCGGGAAGAGCTTCTCGAGGCGGCGGAAGTGTGCCACCGGCAGCACGTCGAACTCCAGGCCGAGGCGCGCCGGCAGGGCGCCGTAGCGCTCGCCGATCGCCTCTGCCAGGGCCTTCGGCGACGTCAGCTCGACCGCGGCGCCCAGTGCCGACTCGGCGCGCGCCCGCTCCGGCACCTTGCGGACGAACAGCGTCGGATCGCCCTCCACCGGCACGTACAGGTACGACTGCTGGACCGTGCCGGCGTAGTAGTAGAGGTCCGCGTTCTGCTGCAGGAGGGCGGCGTCGAGACCTAGGGCCGCGAGGCCGGCCTGCAGGCGGGCGATGCGGCCCTGCAGCTCCGCCGCCGGCACCAGCGTCGCCAGCGGCTCGATCAGCCTGCTCCGGACGGTCTCATCCACGACGGTCACATGACGGTCGTTGCAGTGACGACCTGCCACGCGGTGATCAGGACGAGCACGACCACGATCGCCGCGACTGCCAGGCCGTCGGCCCAGCCGAAGGACAGCCGCGGATCCTTGCGTCCGCCGAGCATGAGGGCGAGCATCATCAGCGATCCCGCGACGAGCCCGCCGATGTGCGCCTGCCATGAGATCCGGCCGGCCGAGAACGTGAACACGAGGTTGATGACCAGCAGGAAGAGGATGTTGCCGAGGAGCGATCGGGACTGG
This sequence comes from Actinomycetota bacterium, assembly GCA_012514235.1. Classification (GTDB taxonomy): domain Bacteria; phylum Actinomycetota; class Thermoleophilia; order UBA2241; family UBA2241; genus CAIXSE01. The sequence continues at coordinate 12,224 of JAAZAR010000027.1, read as the reverse complement.
AAGTCGCGCCCGCGATTGAGGAACGCATGCACGGCGAGCGCACCGAATGCCCCGAAGATCGCGCCGGAAGCCCCGACGACGAGCGTGGTCTGAGGAGCCGCGACGACCACCAGGACCGAGCCTGCGAATCCCGAGACGAAGTAGAGCAGGACGAACTTGAGCCTCCCGACCAAGGCCTCGATGAACCCGCCGATGATCCACAGGGCCCACATGTTGAGAAGGAGATGGAAGATGCCGTCGTGCAGGAACATGGCGCTGACCATCCGCCAGTACTGATGGTCCTGAAGCACCGCGGACGGCCAGAGGCCGCCCAGATCGACCATCGCCTGGACGGAGCCGCCCCCCAAGATCCCCGTAGCCCCTGTGAAGAGCTCGATGACGAACATGACGACGTTCAGGACGACGAGGACCTTCGTGGCCGAGACGCCGCCCCGTCCCGCGAGCGCGCCGCCGTCCCAGCGCGAGCGCATCTGCCCGCGGGTGACGACCGTGGCTCTCGACCCGCGGGCGTTCTGCTCCCTGACGCACTCGGGGCAGCGGAAGCCCACGGGCGCCGGGATCATGCAGTCGTGGCAGATCGGGCGGCCGCAGTTGGAGCACGAGACGCCGGTCTCCCGCTGGGGATGCCGGTAGCAGTAGCGCACCTCGAGACCCTCCGGCATCCTCGTCTCGAAATCGGGCGGCATCTCGCCGCCCGGGAACCTGTGCACGTCGCCCATCGCTAGTCCTCTACCGTGTCGGGCAGGGCCGCAAACAGCTCCCGCAGCCAGGCGGGCATGGAGCAGGCGCGGGCGGTGTCGCGCTCGCAGACCGCGAGCCGCGTGGAGCCGGTGACGAGCAGCAGACCGTCCTCGCGCTCGATCTCGTAGTCGAACGAGAACGACGCCGGGCCCACCGCCGCCAGCGTGGCGCGCACGGTGAGCAGGTCGTCGAGGCGCGCGGGGCGCAGATAGCGGATGCGCGCCTCCACCACGGGCAGGACGATGCCCTGCTCCAGGATGCGCGTGATGGGGTACCCGAGCGCCCGCAGCCACTCGACGCGGACGACCTCGAAGTACGTGAGGTACGTGCCGTAGTAGACGACCTGGTCGGCGTCCGTGTCGGCGTAGCGGACGCGCACGCGCGTCTCGAAGCTGGGATGTGACGAGGCGGGCGTGCTCACGGAGCGCAGTCTAGCACGCCCGCCCTGCTCGCGACGCCCGCGGAAGCGGGGCGCGGGCGCCCCTTGCGCAGCGAGGGCGGGGCGCCGCGGCGCCCCGCCCTCGCTGCGTGACGTATGCGCGCGTTCTCAGGCGAACGCGATCGGGGCGACCTCGTCGAAGACCGCCATCGCGGCTTCCAGGTCCTCGTCCGGGATGTTGAGGGGCGGGAGCAGGCGGACGCAGTTGCCGAAGGCGCCCGCGCCCATGACGATCAGGCGCCGCTTGATGCACTCTGCGATGAAGGTCTTGGCCGCGGCCGCGTTCGGGTCCTTGGTGCCCGGCATGACCAGCTCGATGGCCATCATGAGACCCTTGCCGCGGACCTCCCCGATGGCGGGGTAGGTCTGCTGCAGCTTCTCGAAGTACGCCTTGAGCTTCTCGCCCTGCTTCGCCGCGTTCTCGAGCATGCCGTCTTCCTTCATCGCCTCGATGGTGGCGACGCCGGCGGCACAGCCCACGGCGTTGCCGCCGTAGGTGCCGCCCATGGAGCCGGGCATGCACTTGTCCCAGAGCTCGCCGTTCGCGGCGATGGCGGCGATCGGGTACCCCGATCCGAGGCCCTTGGCGCTGGTCATGATGTCCGGCTTGACGCCGTAGTGCTCGTGGCAGAACCACTTGCCGGTACGGCCCATGCCGGCCTGGATCTCGTCGATGATCAGCTTGGCGCCGATCTCGTCGGCGATGGCGCGCAGACCCTGCATGAACTCGGCCGTCGGCACGATGAAGCCGCCCTCACCCTGGATAGGCTCGACGATGATGGCGGCCACGTCGTCGGCGACGATCTCGGCGCGCAACACGCGGCGGACGTCCTCGAGCGCGTAGGCGGTGGGGTCCTCGCTGGCCGGCGTGCGATACGGATAGCAGTAGCGGGCGTGATGGATGCCGCCCACGAGGGGCTCCATGTGGCCGCGGTAGTGCACGGCCGAGCAGGTGAGCGCCATGGTGAGATGCGTGCGCCCGTGGAACGCGCCCTGGAAGGCGATGACGCCCGGGCGCCGCGTGGCCTGCTTGGCCAGCTTGACGGCGTTCTCCACGGCCTCGGCGCCCGAGTTCTGGAAGAGCACCTGGTCCATGCCCTCGGGCAGGATCTCCTGCAGCTTGGCGGCGAGGTCGAGCATGGGCTGATGCCGCCAGATGCCCATCTGCGCGTGCGACACCTTGGCAGCCTGGGCCTGGACGGCCTTGACGACCTTGGGATGCGAGTAGCCGGTGTTCATCACCGCGATGCCCATGACGAAGTCCAGCCACCTGTTGCCGTCGGTGTCCGTGACCCAACTGCCCTGCGCACTCTCGGCGGTGAAGGGCGCGAGCGGCGCCAGGAAGAACGGCATGTGCCGCATGTGAGCGGGTTTGTCCGTCGTCACCGTCATGAATGGACCTCCAAGTCGAACCGTCTCCGAAGACAACGTCTGGGCGAGCCTGCGAAGACCCGCCGAGCGAGAGGGACTGATCTGGCTCGCTGTGCCCGCACTCTAGCAGACCATGCGGCCCCTGTTGTGCCGATTCAACTTACGCGAGACACGAGAGCGGACCCCCGATTGTCCAAGTTGGACAAGTGCGCGATTTTGTCTTGTTTTGACTGTGTGTGTTGACAATCGGCTTCCGGAGGAGGAGAATCGTGACAGATTTCACAGCGTTCGTTCTGTAACGAACTACGTGGACGAGACCACGCCTACCGCCCGGGAGCCGCTGTGGTATCGAGGAAGACCGTGTCGCGCATGAGCCGCTACCGGCGGCTCCTGCAGGCCCTCCAGGCCGACGGCGTGGAGAGCATCTACTCACACCAGCTCGCCCGGCACGCCGTGGTCAGCGCCGCCCAGGTGCGCCGCGACCTCATGGTGATCGGCTATTCCGGAAGCCCCAACAAGGGATACGACGTCGCCGCCTGCGTCGACAGCATCTCCAGCTTCCTCGACGGCGCGGCGCGCCAGGAGGTGGCGCTGGTCGGCGTGGGCAACCTGGGGCGTGCGGTGCTCTCCCACTTCGCCGAGAAGAGCGCGTCCGTCGCCATCGTGGCGGCGTTCGACGTCGACCCCCGGCTCACCGACACCACGATCCACGGGGTGCGCTGCCTCGACGCCGCCTTCATGGAGGACCTGGTCCGCGACCTCGGCCTGCAGCTCGCCGTGCTGACCGTCCCGGGCAGCGCGGCGCAGGAGTGCGCTGAGACGCTCGTGCGCGCGGGAGTGAAAAGCATCATCAGCTTCGCCCCCACTCCCCTCGCCCTGCCCAACAACATCTTCGTGGAGTACATGGACATCACGGCCGCCCTCGAGTCCGCCGCCTACTTCGCCCGCCTCCAGGACCGCGACGAGGCGCCCACCAACGGCGACGGCGACATCGGCCCCATGGTCAAGCAACTCGAATCCCTGCTCGCGAGGTCTGACATGAAGCTCGAGGAACTGGCCGCCCGCATCGGCGCCGACGTGGTCACGCCGGGCCAGCCCGGCGGCACGACCGTCGCCAGGGTCTACGCCGGCGACCGCGTCAGCGACCTGCTCAACGAAGCGTCGGACAAGACGCTGCTGGTCAGCAACCTGGCCAGCGTGCAGATGCTTCGCGTGGCCGAGCTCATGGACGTGCCCGGCATCTGCTTCGTCAACGGCGTGCAGCCGGACGACGAGATGATCGAGCTCGCCCGGGAGAACGAGACCCTGCTCATGGTGTCGCCGCAGGGCGTGTTCGAGACCTGCGGCCTCATCTACCAGGCGCTGGACGGGGACCGCCCCTGACGCATGGAGCATCTGACCTACGACATCCGCTGCGGCGACTTCATGAGCGCGGGCGCCGCGTCTCGCGATCTCAAGCAGCACCTCAAGCGCATCGGCGCCGAGAGCGACGCCGTGCGCCGCGCGATGATCGCCGCGTACGAGGCGGAGATGAACGTGGTCATCCACGCCGAGGGCGCCGGCCGGCTGGAGGCGGCGGTCAGCGACGGTCAGCTGGATGTGGACGTCGTCGACCACGGTCCGGGCATCGCCGACGTGGCGTCGGCGATGCGCGAAGGCTGGTCGACGGCCTCGGCCGAGGCCCGCGCCCTCGGGTTCGGCGCCGGCATGGGCCTCCCCAACATCCTGCGCAACAGCGACCGGCTGAGCGTCACCTCCACCCCGGGCGCCGGCACTCGCGTCAGCTTCTCGGTGGCGCTGCGGCCTGAGGCGGCCGACCAGGGCGCGCGACCTTCCTCGCTCGACATGGTCGCGGAGCGCTGCACGGAGTGCCGCCACTGCCTGGTGGCGTGCCCGACGGCCGCGATACGCGTCCGCGACGCGCGGCCGGCCGTGCTCCACCACCTCTGCATTGACTGCACCGCCTGCATCGGCGCCTGCGCCCCCCGGGCGTTGACGATGACGGACGCGCCCGGCGCGCTCGCCGGCGGCGACGTCCTGGTGGTACCCCCGGCGCTGCTCGCCGGGTTCGGCGAGCAGCCCGTGGGCGTCGTCGTGGAGGAGCTCCGCGGGCTCGGGTACGACGAGGTCGTCTCGGTGCATCGCTACGAGGACGCGCTCCGGCGCGCCGTCCTCGACATGAGCGTGACCGGCGACGCCCCCACGCCCCTCGTCTCCCCCGTCTGCCCGGCGGTCGTGAACCTCGTCGAGGTCAAGTTCCCGTCGCTCATCGACCACCTGGCGCCGCTCGCCTCACCCTGGGAGGCGGCGCAGCAGGAACTGGACGGGCGGGCGGCGACCTTCGCCGTCTCCTGTCCGAGTCAGCGGACGGCGCTGCTCGCGCAGCGCCCCACCGCCCAGCGCGACACGGTGACGGCCGGCGCCGTGCGCGAGGCCGTGCTCCCGCGTCTGGCCGCGCGCGCGCCGCACACAGCCGGCGTCTCCGCGGCGCCGCCGCAGGCCGGCGGCGCGGACGACCTGCTCGTCGTGACCGGCGTGCCGCACGTGCTCGCCGTGCTCGAGGCCGTCGAGGACGGCCGGCTGCCCGGCGTGGTCGCGGTCGAGCCCTACCTCTGCGACGGCGGCTGCTTCGGCTCGCCGCTGCTCGCCGAGGACGCGCACGTGGCGGCCTGGCGCTGGTCGGCCGTCGGGGGCGCAGCGCCCGGCGACGGCCGCAGCCACGAGCGCGCGCGACCGTACCGGGCCCGCCCCGGCATCCGTCTGGACGCCGACATGGCGGTGGCCATCAGCAAGCTGGCGCAGCTCGACGCGGAGACGAAGGCGCTGCCCGGCAGGGATTGCGGCGTCTGCGGCGCGCCCACCTGCGCCGCGCTGGCAGAGGACATCGTCATGGCGCGCGCGACCCGCACGTTCTGCCCGTACGTCACCCCTGAGGAGGAGGGCGCGACATGAAGCTCGAGGACATCGCCAGGGAGCTAGCGTTCACCGAGCTCACGCCCGCGACCACGGCGAACGGGGACGCCGAGATCGCGAGAGGCTACGCCTCCGACCTGCTCAGCGACGTGCTGGCGCACGCGCCCGAGGGCGGCCTCCTCGTGACCCTTCAGGTCCACCTGAACGTGATCGCGGTGGCCAGTCACGCCGGGCTGACCGCGGTGGTCTTCGCCGGCGACCGGCGGCCCGACGACGATGTGCTCGAGAAGGCCGCCGCCGAGGGGCTGTCGCTGTACTCGTCCCCCGCGGACACGTTCGACATCGTCGGCCGTCTGTACGCGCTCGGGGTGAAAGGGAACCATGCGTGAACGTCTGCCTCGCAGACCTGCACATCCACACCGCGCTTTCGCCGTGCGCGGACAAAACGATGACGCCGCCGGTGATCGTGGGCGCGGCGCTCGCTGAGGGTCTGGGCATGATCGCCGTCTGCGACCACAACAGCGCCCGCAACGCCGCCGCAGTGCAGCACGTGGCCGGCGATCACCTCGTCGTCCTCGCCGGCATGGAGATCACCACGGTCGAGGAGTGCCACGTGCTGGGCCTCTTCCCCGACGCCGCGGCCGCCGAGGCCGCCGGCGCCGAGGTCGGGCAGTCCCTGGACGTGGCCGACGACGGGTACGAGGCGTTCTTCGGCGAGCAGCGTCTGCTCGACGCGGACGGGCACGAGACCGGCCGCGAGCGGCTGGCGCTGGCGACGGCGACCTCGCTCGACGTGGACGCGGCGGTCGCCCTGGTGCACCGCTACGACGGCCTCGCCGTGGCGGCGCACATCGACCGCCCGAGCTTCGGCGTCATCGGACAGCTCGGCCTGTTCCCCTCAGGAGCTGGCTTCGACGCGGTCGAGGTCTCCCGTCACCTCCCGGCCGGAGGTGAGCACGAGGCCGAGTACGCCGCGTACGACCTCCCCGTCCTCCACTCGTCCGACGCCCATTTCGTCGGGGACGTGGGAGCGGCGAGGACGGCGGTCGTGTGCGAACGCCCAAGCTTCGACGAGCTCAGGCTGGCCGTTCTCTGCCTCGAGGGGAGGCGCATCGGCGATGCATGACCTCTCGCTGTACCTGCTCGACATCCTCGAGAACTCGGTGCGCGCCGGGGCCACGGTGATCGCCACGACGATCGTCGCCGACCGCGCCGCCGACCGGCTCAGCATGGCGGTCGAGGACGACGGACCCGGTCTGCCGGTGGAGCCGGAGCAGGCCCTCGACCCGTTCTTCACGACCAAGCAGCACAAGAAGACCGGCCTCGGCCTCAGCCTCTTCCGGCAGGCGGCCGAGGCCGCCGGCGGCGGCCTCACGGTGGATCGATCCGACGAGCTCGGCGGCGCGCGCGTACGCGCCTGGATGCGCCTCACCGACATCGACCGCCCGCCGCTCGGCGACGTCGCCGCCTCCCTGGCGACGATGATCGTGACCAACCCGGAGATCGAGTTCCGGGTCGTCGTGGACGACGACGGGTCGCGCACCTCCCTGTGCGGCCCCGACGTGCCACTGCGCCTCTCGGAGCTCGTCTCGTTCCAGAAGGCACTCGCATGACAGGACAGGATCTGCGGAGCGATCGCAGCGGAAGCGAAAGCGAGAAGGAGAGGGGAATGACTGAAGCCATGAAGTCGTGCGCCTGCTGCGCCGAGGAGCCGACCGAGGAGGAACTCCTCGAGCGCCTCGACGCTGTGATCGCCGAGTACAAGGGCAAGCCGGGGGCCCTCATCCCCGTCTTGCAGCTCGCCCAGGGCATCTTCGGCTACCTGCCGGAGGTCGCGCTCAAGCACATCGCGCGCGAGCTGCGCAAGCCGTACAGCGAAGTCGCCGGCGTGGTGGGCTTCTACTCGTTCTTCACCACGGTGCCGCGCGGCAAGCACCTCATCCGCATCTGCCTGGGCACAGCGTGTTACGTGCGCGGCGGCGTGCAGGTGATGGACGCCTTCAAGGAAGAGCTCGGCATCGACATCGGCGGCACGACCGAGGACCGCATGTTCTCGCTCGAGATCGGCCGCTGCTTCGGCGCCTGCGGCCTCGCCCCCGTGATCATGGTCGATGACGACGTCCATCACAGGGTGAAGCCCAAGCGCGTCAACGAGATCCTGGCCAAGTACGCCGGCGAGCCGGCCCTCACGGAGAGGAGTGCCTGATGGCCGACAAGATCACCAGTCCCGACCAGCTCAAGGCGCTGGCCGAGAAGGCCAAGGCCGGCATCGACCTGCGCTCCGGCCGCAAGGAGACGCAGGTCACCGTGCACATGGGCACCTGCGGCATCGCCGCCGGCGCGCGCGAGATCGTCGCCGCCTTCATGACCGAGCTCGCCGCCAACGGCGTGAGCTCCGCGAGCCTGCACCAGTCCGGCTGCGCCGGCCTGTGCGAGCAGGAGCCCATGGCGACGGTCACCATGGCCGACGGCTCCACCTACCGGTACGGCCTGCTGGACAAGGACAAGGTCCAGACGATCGTCGTCAATCACCTCGTCGGCGGCACGCCCGTCGAGGCCTACCTCATCAAGACCTGAGAGCGAGTGGAACTGCTATGGCTGACGTGAGAAGTCACTTCCTGATCTGCACCGGCGGCGGCTGCATCGCCTCCGGCGCCCTCGACGTGAGCGAGGCGGTACGCGAGGAGCTCAAGGCTCGCGGGCTCGCGGACGAGATCGAGGTCGTCGAGACCGGCTGCCTCGGCCCCTGCGTCCAGGGCCCCGTGGCGCTCGTCTACCCGGACGGCGTCTTCTACCAGAACATCAAGGTCGACGACGTGCCCGAGCTCGTCGAGGAGCACCTGCTCAAGGGGCGCGTGGTCGAGCGCCTCGTGAGCCACGCGCCCGGCACCGACCGCACGCAGGCGGAGATGGACGACATCCCGTTCTTCAACCGCCAGGTCAAGATCGTGCTGCGCAACTCCGGCATCATCGACCCGCTCAACATCGACGAGTACATCGCGCGCGACGGCTACCAGGCTCTCGCCAAGGCGCTCACCCAGATGACTCCCGAGCAGGTCGTGGAAGAGGTCCTCGCCTCCGGCCTCCGCGGCCGCGGCGGCGCCGGCTTCCCCACCGGCATGAAGTGGAAGTTCGCCCAGCAGCAGGACAACGACGTCAAGTACATCCTCTGCAACGCCGACGAGGGCGACCCGGGCGCATTCATGGACCGTTCGGTGCTCGAGGGCGACCCGCACTCGCTCATCGAGGGCATGACCATCGGCGCCTTCGCGATCGGCGCGCACCAGGGCTACGTCTACGTGCGCGCCGAGTACCCGCTCGCCGTCGAGCGCCTCGAGCACGCGCTCGGACAGGCGCGCGAGTACGGTCTGCTCGGCGAGGACATCATGGGCAGCGGCTTCGTCTTCGACCTCGAGATCCGCATGGGTTCCGGCGCCTTCGTCTGCGGCGAGGAGACGGCCCTCATGACCTCCATCGAGGGCAACCGCGGCGAGCCGCGGCCGCGGCCGCCGTTCCCCGCCGTCTCGGGCCTCTGGGGCAAGCCCAGCGTGCTCAACAACGTCGAGACGTTCGCCAACATCGCGCCGATCATCCTGAAGGGCGCCGAGTGGTACGCCAGCACCGGCACCGAGACCAGCAAGGGCACCAAGGTGTTCGCGCTGGGCGGCAACGTGCAGCACACCGGCCTCGTCGAGGTCCCGATCGGCATGCAGCTCGGCGAGCTCATCTACGAGGTCGGCGGCGGCATCCCGAACGGCAAGGCGTACAAGGCCGCCCAGCTCGGCGGTCCCTCGGGCGGCTGCATCCCCAAGGAGCACCTCAACGTCCCCGTCGACTACGCCACCCTGCAGGAACTCGGCGCGATCATGGGCTCCGGCGGCGTCATCGTCATGGACGAGGACACCTGCATGGTGGACATCGCCCGCTTCTTCCTCGAGTTCACGCAGGAGGAGAGCTGCGGCAAGTGCCCGCCCTGCCGCGTGGGCACCAAGCGGATGCTCGAGATCGTCGAGCGCATCTGCAACGGTGAGGGCGAGGAGGGCGACATCGAGCGCCTCATCGCCCTCGGCGAGACCATCAGCCAGACCGCGCTCTGTGGCCTCGGCCAGACGGCGGCGAACCCGGTGCTCAGCACCATCCGCCACTTCCGCCACGAGTACGAGGCCCACATCAGGGACAAGTACTGCGAGGCCGGCGTCTGCTCGACGATGTTCAAGGCGCGCTGCTCCAACGCGTGCCCGGCCAGCGTCAACATCCCCGGCTTCGTCAGCCTGGTGGGCGAGCAGCGCTACGACGAGGCGCTCAAGCTGCATCGAGAGCGCAACCCGCTCGCCAGCATCTGCGCCCGCGTCTGCTTCCATCCCTGCGAGAGCAAGTGCATGCGCGCGAGTCTCGACGGCGCCCTGGCCATCCGCCACGTCAAGCGCTTCATGGTGGAGCAGGAGAAGGAGCCGCAGCTGCCCGAGATCATGGAGAACGCCGAGAACGCGGCTCGCAAGATCGCCGTGGTCGGCTCCGGTCCGGCCGGCCTCTCCGCCGCCTACTTCCTCGCCCGGCTCGGCTACAAGCCGGTCGTGTTCGAGGCAGAGCCCAAGGCGGGCGGCATGCTCGTGCAGGCCATCCCGGCCTACCGCCTGCCGCGTACCGAGCTCGAACGCGAGGTCAAGATGATCGCCGACATGGGCGTGCGCTTCGAGTACGGCAAGGCGCTCGGCCGCGACTTCACCCTCCAGAGCCTCAAGGACGAGGGCTACGAGGCCGTCTTCGTGGCCGTCGGGGCCCCGCAGGGCACAGGCATCGGCGTCCCCGGCGAGGACGGCCCGGGCGTCTACGACGGCCTCTCCTTCCTCAAGGAGTACAACATCCACGGCAAGGGCGAGGTCGGCAAGAACGTCGTCGTCATCGGCGGCGGCAACGCGGCCATCGACGCCGCCCGCACCGCCCTGCGCCTCGGTGCCGAGAGCGTCAGGATCCTCTACCGCCGCACACGCGCTCAGATGCCGGCCTGGGGCGACGAGATCGACGCCGCCGACCTCGAGGGCATCGACATCATGACGCTCGTCGCGCCTGAGGAGATCCTCCGCGACGAGAGCGGCAAGGTCACGGGCGTGCGCTGCAAGGAGATGGCGCTGGGCGACTACGACCGCAGCGGCCGTCGCCGTCCGGTGGCCGGCCATAACCCGGCCTTCGTGGTCGAGGCCGACACCGTCATCGCCGCCATCGGGCAGAAGCTCGACGCCCCGGCCGTCCTGGACGGCACCCCCGTCGAGCTCAACCGCTGGGGCTATCTCGCCGCCGACCCGAACACCGGTCAGACCAGCGTCGACTGGGTGTTCACCGGCGGCGACGCGGCCACCGGTCCGGCATCGGTGGTCGAGGCCGTCGGCGCCGGCGAGAAGGCGGCGGCAGGCATGGACGAGTTCCTGACCGGCGCCAACCACGCGTTCTGGCGCCGTGACATCGAGCCGCCGACGTCCTTCGACCCGGACGCGGATCCCGAACCGGTCGAGCGCCACGAGGTCGAGGAGCTCGCCGTCGGCGCCCGCGTCACCAACTTCGACGAGGTCGAGCTGAGCTGGGCCGCAGAGGTCGCGATCGCCGAGGCGAAGCGCTGCCTGCGCTGCGACTACGGCAAGTACTGCTCGTGAGCAAGGAGAGCACGAAGATGCCTACGCTTACCATTGACGGGTCCACCGTCGAGGTGCCGGAGGGCACGACGGTGCTTCAGGCCGCCAAGCAGGCCGGCGTGAAGATCCCGACCCTCTGCTACCTCCAGGACGTCCAGTCCATCGGCGCCTGCCGCGTCTGCCTCGTCGAGGTCGAGGGCGCACGCACGCTGGTCGCCTCCTGCAGCCAGCCGGCCACGGACGGCATGGTCGTCAAGACCAACAGCGGCAAGGTGCGCGACGCGCGCCAGATGGTCGTCGAGCTGCTCCTCTCCGAGCACGACGGCGACTGCCGTACCTGCTCGCGCTCCGGCGACTGCGAACTGCGGACGCTGGCCGACGAGCTCGGCATCGGCGAGCTGCGGTACGAAGGCGAGAAGACCTTCAGGATGATCGACGACAGCACGCCGGCGCTCATTCGCGACACCGGCAAGTGCATCGCCTGCCGCCGCTGCGTCACCGTGTGCAACGAGGTCCAGGAAGTCGGCGGCCTGTTCGCCCAGGGTCGCGGCTTCGCCACGCTGATCGGCCCGGCGTTCGCCCAGGACCTGAGCGACGTCGTGTGCGTACAGTGCGGCCAGTGCGCTGCCGTGTGCCCGGTCGGCGCGATCACCGAGCGCAACCAGATCAACGACGTGTGGGAGGCGCTCGAGGACCCGACCAAGACGGTCATCGTCCAGACGGCGCCGGCCATCCGCGCCGCGCTCGGCGAGTGCTTCGACTACCCGGCCGGCACCCTCGTGACGGGCAAGATGGTGTCCGCGCTCCGTCGCATGGGGTTCGACGCCGTGTTCGACACGGACTTCACCGCCGACCTCACCATCATGGAGGAGGGCACCGAGCTGCTCGGGCGCCTCAAGAAGGCGCTGGTCGACGGCGAAGAGGTCGCCCTGCCGCAGTTCTCGAGCTGCTCTCCGGGCTGGATCAACTACATGGAGCACTTCAACCCGGACATGCTCGCCAACCTGAGCACCTGCAAGAGCCCACAGCAGATGTTCGGAGCCGTCGCCAAGACGTACTACGCCGAGAAGATCGGTGTGAGGCCTGAAGACCTGGTCGTCGTCTCCGTCATGCCTTGCACCGCCAAGAAGTTC
>JAAZAR010000009.1 GCA_012514235.1 Actinomycetota bacterium | reverse complement strand
GTTGGGCTCGCGCATGATGAAGTCGTGGCGGAAGTCCGCCGGGTAGTCGTGCGCCGTGCCGCCGTGGAAGCGGTTCTTGAAGACTTCATACTCGATGCCGTAGCGCTGCAGGTCGCACGAGCCGCTGGCGGGGCAGTAGCACTGCAGGCACAGCTCGGCGCCGCGGACCGCCTCGTCCTCGCTGAAGCCGAGCTCGATCTGCTTGAAGTTCGTCCTGCGCTCCTCCGGCGAGAGCTTGGGCATCTCAGCCGGTGGACTCGGATGCGAGACGTCGGTGGTCATGTCGATGAAGACCGGCGGGATCTCGGCCATGCGCGCGATGCGCGGGTCGAAGTCGTCGCGGTCGGTCAGCGCATCGAAGAAGGGAGTGGCCTTGAGTTCGGCGAGCGACCTCGAGACCTGCTCCATGTCCTCGCCCCGCAGGTAGGCGTCCATGCTCCAGGCGGCCTTCTTGCCCTGGGCGATGGCCTGGATGACCGTCTGAGCACCGAGCACCACGTCGCCGCCGGCGAACACGCGAGGATCGGCGGTCTGGAACGTCCAGTCGTCCACCTGCAGGGTGCGCCACTTGGTGCGCACGCACCCCTGCTCCTCGCTGGTGCCGTCGAGCTTGGGGTACTGGCCGACGGCGGCGATCACCTGGTCGCACTCGATGACGAACTCGGAGCCCTCGATGGGCACCGGGCGCCGGCGGCCGGAGGCGTCGGGCTCGCCGAGCTCCATGCGCTGCATCTCGATGCCGGTGACCTTGTTGGCGGCATCGGTGATCACGCGCACCGGAGCGCAGAGCAGCTCCAGCTTGACGCCCTCTTCCTCGGCCTCGTCGACCTCGGTGTGGTGCGCCGGCATCTCCTTGCGGGAGCGGCGGTAGAGGCACGTGACCTCCGCCGCGCCCTTGCGGATGCTGGTGCGGCAGGCGTCCATGGCGGTGAAGCCGCCGCCGATGACGACGACCTTGTTGCCCACGTGCACGTCGCCGGTGAGCTCGAGTTCGCCGAGGAAGTCGACCGCGGTGACGACGCCGTCGGCGTCCTCACCAGGGCAGCCCATGGCGTTGCTGTTGAAGGCGCCGAGCGCGAGGAAGACGACGTCGTACTCCTCGAGGAGGTCCTCGAGCTGGAAGTCGACGCCGAGGCGGCTGTTGACCTGGAGTTCCACGCCGAGGCGCCACAGGATGTTGATCTCCTCGTCCAGGACCTCACGCGGCAGGCGGTAGCTCGGGATGCCGTAGCGGAGCATGCCGCCCGGCTTGGGCAGTGCCTCGAAGATCTTGACCGAATGGCCCTCGAGCCGGCTGTAGAAGGCGGCGGCGAGGCCGGCGGGCCCGCCGCCCACGATGGCGATCTTCTTGCCGGTGTCGGCCTTCGGTTCGACCGGCAGCAGCAGCTCGCCGGACTGCTCCGCCTCTCTCGTCTGGTCGGCCATGAACCGGTGGAGCTGACAGATGGTGATGGGGTGCTCCACGAGCTGGCGGCGGCAGGGCCCTTCGCACGGCCGCGGGCAGACGCGCCCGAGCACACCCGGGAACGGAAGGTCCTCGCGCAGCTTGCGGACGCCGTTCTTGTAGTCCCTGTGGGCGATGTAGTCCAGGAACTGCGGGATCTTGATGTGCGTGGGACACGCGTCGCGACAGGGCGGCGTGCAGAAGCTGTTGTGGTCGCTGAGCAGCAGCTCCAGGTACAGGTGGCGCATGGCGCGCACCTTGTCCGTGCTGGTCCTGACGACCATGCCGTCGGAGACCGCCGTGGAGCAGCTCGGGACCATCTTGCGGGCGCCCTCGACCTCCACCACGCAGATGCGGCACGCCGCCGAGGCGGGCAGGCGCGGCTCGTGGCAGAGCGTGGGGATGTGGATGCCGACGCGCTGCGCGGCCTCGAGGATGGACTCGCCGCGCTCGCAGGCGACCTCCCGGCCGTCGATGGTGACCAGCACCTGACCGGGGCGCGGCTTGGCCTGCGGGACGTTCTCGACAGTCGTCGCCATAGTCAGACCTCAGCTCCGTCGGCGCACGCTGCGGCCTGCTCCACGCCGGAGCGGACCTTGACGGCGTCGAACTTGCAGACCTGGCGGCACGTGTCGCACTTGATGCACTCGTCCGCGTCGATCACGTGCGGCTGCTTCTTCTCGCCGGTGATGCACTGCGTGGGACACTTCTTGGCGCACAGCGTGCAGCCGGTGCAGGCCTCGGCGTCGATGTAGTACGTGATGAGCGACTTGCACTTGCCGGCGGGACAGCGCTTCTCGCGGATGTGCGCCTCGTACTCGTCTCGGAAGTACTTGATGGTGGTGAGCACCGGGTTCGGCGCAGTGCCGCCCAGGGCGCAGAGGGAGCCGTCGAGGATGTAGCGCCCGAGCTCCTCGAGCAGCTCGACGTCGCCCTCGCGGCCCTCGCCGTCGATGATGCGGTCGAGCGTCTCGAGCATGCGCTTGGTGCCGAGGCGGCAGGGGACGCACTTGCCGCAGCTCTCCTTCTGGGTGAAGTCGAGGAAGAACCGCGCGAGGTCGACCATGCAGGTGTCCTCGTCCACGACCACCATGCCGCCGGAGCCGACGATGGCGCCGGTCGCGGCCAGCGACTCGTAGTCGACCGGCGTGTCGAGCAGCGAGGCGGGCACGCAGCCGCCGGAGGGACCGCCGAGCTGCACGGCCTTGAACTTCTTGCCGTCCT
>JAAZAR010000069.1 GCA_012514235.1 Actinomycetota bacterium | reverse complement strand
CCGGCCTCGCGCGCTTCCTGCGCACGACGCCGGGCGGTCTCCTGCGGGTGGACGCCGAGGCCGTCAAGGCCGAGGCGAAGCTCGACGGCAAGTACCTGCTGCGCTCCTCGGACCCGGCGCTCTCGGCGGCCGACATCGCCCTCGGCTACAAGCAGCTCGCCCAGGTCGAGCGCGGCTGGCGGGACATGAAGCAGCTCCTCGAGCTGCGCCCGGTCTACCATCGCCGGGAGGACCGCATCCGGGCCCGGCCGAAGGATGAAGAGGCGGCCAGAGACGAGCAGATCAAGCGCCTCACGAAGAAGGTCGCTGAGCTGGTGCTCGACATCCGGAAGGAGGCGAACAGGGGTCGCCCTTTCGGGTCGGGCACGTCAGGCGAGTGAGGCCGCGATCCCTCAGGCCTTGCGAGCGCCGCGTCTGCCGGCTGCTCGACGTTCCCCGCTCAAGCATACGCACTGCGCTGGCGGAGAAGTGCCGGCGCCGTCCCTTGGATGCCGTCCCGGTCGAGCGCATCCTCGAGCTGATTGCGAAGCGCCCGAGCTTCGGCTACCGCAGGCTCTGGGCGCTCCTACGCACTGTCGACGCCGCCCCAATACTGAACACTCCGCGCCGGTCGAAAACTGGACACTCTTGAGAGTAACGACCGACGTCCAACCCTTGCGCGGACAGACGCGCGAGGGGAGGAAGGGGTGTATCAGGTGCACGATTGGGCCAAGGTCAGGGAGGCCGTCCGCGGGGTGGGCGCTTACGTGGACAAACCGTGTGCTGCACAACGCCGGCGACCTTGGCCGCACCAGTGTCGTTGAGTCGCGTGGACTGCGGGTCGCGGCGCCATGCCAACCTCCTGGCAGGCTCGCGTAGACTGTCGTCATGGTCATCCGTCCTTGCACTGACGCCGATTTCGACGCCGTGCTGGCAGTCATCAACACGGCGGCGACGGCGTACGACGGAGTCATCCCGGCCGACTGCTTCGACGTGCCGTACATGTCGGCCGCAGAGCTCCGCGCCGAGATCGGAGCCGGGGTGCGCTTCTGGGGCTGGTTCGACGGCGAGGAAGGGGCGCGCGGCACGGCGGGTGTCGCACTGTGCGACTCCGAGCAGCTCCTCGGCGTCATGGGCATCCAGGACGTCGACAACGTGACCCTGATCCGTCACGCCTACGTGCTCCCGGCGCATCAGAGGAGGGGCATCGGCGGCAGGCTGCTCGCGCACCTTCTGAGCCTACCGCAGCCCGCGGGCGCGCTGCGAGACCGTGACGCAAGCGCGCGGCGCCGACCCTTGCTCGTCGGCACGTGGGCCGACGCCGTCTGGGCGGTGCGCTTCTACGAGCGCCACGGCTTTCGCCTCGTGACCCCGGCCGAGAAGGACCGTCTCCTGCGCCGGTACTGGCGCATCCCCGAGCGCCAGGTCGCGACGTCGGTGGTGCTGCGCCGGGGGGAGGACGCGGCGGACTGACTGGAGATGCCGGTCGGCCCGGGTGGAGCACGGCACGAGGCCGGCCTGTGCAGCAGGTTCGTGACGGACGTCGACAGTGGTCCCGCACTGTCCCGTCTGCGCCTCCGTCGTAGCCATCCGTGAAGACAGGTTGCGGGCGTCGACGCCGCCCGTACCGTCATGTCGCACCTCGGCGTGCCGATGTAGAGGGACACACCCCTCGAGGAGGATCGACCATGAAGAAGACGTTTCCGAAGTCACGACACGCGCGCCTGTTCGTGCTCGTGCTCGGCGCGCTGCTCGTCACTCTGGCCGTGGCGCCGATGGCATCCGCCGTCGTCACGACGGGTCCGGTGACGTGGGTGCCTGCCGATTCGACGTACGGCGAAGAGGCGACGCCCTTTGTGATCGTGCCCTCGCCGGCGCCGCGGGGCAGCGGGGCCACGTCGCTCGGCCCCGGCGCCGCCTACGGCATGGGGTTCTGGGAGAGCTGCTCCGAGACCTACGTGATGGGCTTCGTCGGCGGCGTTCCGGCCGACTTCGACCTGCCGGACATGGCGCAGACGGAGCTGGCGGCGACGCCGCTGG
>JAAZAR010000122.1 GCA_012514235.1 Actinomycetota bacterium | reverse complement strand
GCCGGCGCCTCCGATGACGACCTGCTCCTGCACGTGGGACCTCCACGACGTGGAGTCGCCGGACGGTGGACGGCTCCGTCGGTGCGCTTCACTCCACTGTATCGCAGGTCCCGCGGGAGGGCGGACGGGTCGTCATGCGCCCGTCCCGGCCGAGCAGCGGCGGGTCCGCGGCCTGTGACGTTCCCCTGTGGCTAGAGCTCCGCGCGCCACGGCACGAGCAGCCGGTCAAGAAGCTGGACCAGGAGATCCAGGGCGATGCCGCAGATGCCGATCAGGATGATCCCCATCATCACGATGTCGGTCTGGTTGAACCGCTGCGCGTCGCGCACGAGGCCGCCGATGCCCGGCAGGCCGTTGATCGTCTCCGCCGCCACCATCGTGGTGAAGGCGAACAGAACGGCGACGCGGATGCCGGTCATGATCTCCGGCAGGACCGACGGGAAGACCCCGTGCCGCACCACCTGCATCCGCGACGCCCCCAGCGTGCGCAGTGCCAGCAGGCGATCGTGCGAGACGCTGCGCACGGCGTCGCTCGTGGCCAGCACGATGGGCGGAAGCGCGGCCAGCACGAGCAGGATCACCTTGGGCGTCTCGTCGATGCCGAACCAGATGACGAGCAGGCTGAAGTAGGCCAGAGGTGGAAGGGCGCGGATGAAGGTCACCCCCGGTTCGAGGATGACCCGGCTCCACTTGCTCGTGCCGAGCAGCAGCCCCAGCGGGACACCCGCAAGGATGGCGACCGCGGACGCGATGAGGATGCGCTGCAGGCTCGCCCACAGGTGCTCGTACAGGTACACGCCGCTGTAGCCGACCGTGCCGTCATGGGTCGTGGAGGCCGTCACGGCCGCGTTCCAGACGGCCGCCGGCGACGGGACGAAGACCGGCGACCAGATCTCGAGCATGTAGACGAGCTGCCAGATGCCGAGCAGCACCAGGACGACGGCGACGTGCAGGAGCGGGCTCCGCCAGCGTCGCCAGGATCGCCGCAGCGTCCCGTCCTCGCGCAGCTGACGGACTGCTGCATCGGACTCTACGGGTATCGGCGCTCCCGGCATCAGCTGGGTCGACAGGCCCTTGCCTCCGTCTTCTGCGAATCCGCTCATCCCCCACTCCGTTCTGATACGAGATCGGCCCTGTATTAGTGATTCTTATTTGAACTCGCGTTCTCGCTTATGCATACTCCCCCAGAAGGCGTTTGCAGTCAAATCGACTGCATTTGTCAGGATGGCGGTGACCGCGAAGCGGGACGCCGGAGAGCAGTGAAGGAGACAGGAATGAAGGACCTCGGTCGGGCGAGAACGACCAGACGTCGACGCTCCCTCGTCGTTGCATCCATGGTGCTGGCGCTCGTCGCACTCGCGGCCGGCATCGCCGCGTGCGGCAGCGACAGTGAGACCACGGACGCGGGCGCGTCGTCCTCTGCGGGCGGCGCAGCGACTCCCAGCGAACTGCGCATCACCTACCAGCTCATCCCGAACGGGGACCTCATCGTCAAGGACCAGGGGTGGCTCGAAGAGGCACTGCCGGACACGAAGATCACCTGGGTCAAGTTCGACTCCGGCGCCGACGTCAACACCGCCATGATCGCGGGCAGCGTCGACATCGGCCTCGCCGGCAGCAGCCCCATCGCCGCCGGACTGAGCGAGCCGATGAACATCGCCTACAAGGTGCCGTGGATCCACGACGTGATCGGCGCGGCCGAGTCGCTGGTCGTCAAGAACAGCACGGGCGTCAAGGACGTCGCCGGCCTGACGGGCCGCAAGATCGGCACCCCGTTCGGCTCGACCGCGCACTACAGCCTCCTGGCGGCGCTCGAGCTCAACGGCGTCGATCCGGCGAAGGTCAAGCTCGTCGACCTGCAGCCGCCGGACATCCTCGGCGCCTGGCAGCGCGGCGACATCGATGCCGCCTACGTGTGGAACCCGACGCTGGCCGAGCTGAAGAAGGACGGCACGGTGCTCGTCACCAGCGAGGAGCTGGCCGGGGAGGGCAAGCTGACCGCCGACCTCGCCGTCGTCACCGACTCCTTCGCGGAGGCGTACCCGGACGCCGTCCAGATCTGGGTCGAGCAGCAGGACAAGGCCGTGCAGCTCTACCGCAGCGACCCGCAGGCTGCCGCAGAGGCCGTCGGCCGGCAGCTGAACATCTCGGCCGACGAGGCGCTCGCCCAGATGAAGGACCTCATCTTCCTCGATGCGAGCGAGCAGGCCGGAGCGGACTACCTCGGTACGCCGGACGCTCCGGGCAAGCTGGCCGACAACCTCGAGAGCGCTGCCAAGTTCCTGCTGCAGCAGAGCAGCGTCCAAGGCGTGCCGTCGCTCGCCACCTTCCAGGCCGGCCTGGCGAACCAGTTCGTCGCGGCCGCCGCGGGCAAGTGAGCAGCCCGGCGACAACCACGGTGTGTCGATGCGTGCCGGAGTCCCCGGCGGCCGTCAGGGCCGCCGGGGACTCCCGGCCTGAGCGCATCGACATGCGCGGCGTGACGCACGTGTTCGGCAAGGACCGGAAGGCGACGCCGGCCCTGTCCGGCGTCGACCTCACCGTGCAGCCCGGGGAGTTCGTCTGCCTCGTCGGTTCGTCGGGGTGCGGCAAGACCACCCTG
>JAAZAR010000097.1 GCA_012514235.1 Actinomycetota bacterium | reverse complement strand
CCGAACGGCGGCACGGGCGCCGCCCCGGCGGCCGCGCACGGCAGCACCGCGGCCGCCATGCACGGCCGCGCGTGGGGCACGCTCCGCCGGGAGTGGATCAAGCTGCTGTTCCAGCGCCGCAGCTACCTCATCTGGGGCGGCGCCTTCATCGTCCCCTTCCTCATTGCGCTCGCCTTCTATCTCGCGGGGGACGACTCCGGCGGCGGACCAGTCTTCATGGAGCGGATCACCGGCAACGGCATGTTCGTCGCACTCGGGGCGCTCACCGTGCTCGTCCCGTTCATGCTGCCGCTGGCGGCGGCCATGGTGGGCGGCTACATGATCGCCGGCGAGGCGGAGCTGGGGACGCTGCGCATCGTCCTGCTCCGCCCCACGCGGCGCGGCGCCTTCCTGCTCGCCAAGTGGACGATGGCCATGGTCTATCTGGCCGTCGGGTTCGGCTTCATGCTCGCCGGCGGACTGCTGTCCGGGGGCATCTTCTTCGGCCTGCGCCCGATGGTCACACTCTCGGGCAGCACGGTCGGCGTCTGGCACGGTCTCGAGCTGGTCGTGCTCTGCTGTCTGTACGCGCTCGCCGCGATGGCCTGCATCGTCTCCATGGCGCTGTTCTTCAGCACGCTCACCGACTCGAGCCTCACGGCGCTCATCGCGACGTTCGTCATCTACATCGTCATCACGGTGCTCATTCAGTTCGAATACTTCTCCTGGCTGCGGCCGTGGGCGTTCCCGCAGTACCTGACGGACTACCTCAACTTCTTCCGCGATCCGATCCACTGGCGGCCGATCCTCAAGGGGCTCGGCATCTTCGCGTTGTGGAGCGGGGTCTTCACGACGGCCGCGTATCTGGTCTTCCGGCGCAAGGACGTGCTGTCGTAGGGTAAGAGACAGGTATGCCGGTCCTCGTCACAGTCAGCTTGTCCCTGTTCCCGGCGGCGGCCGTCGTCGACCACCAGTGTCATCACGGGACGCACGACCGCCACGCCCTCCTCCACGCGGGACGGTGACGATGGCGGGCACGACCACGGGCTCACCTCTCGCGGCGACGATGCGCGCGATGCAGCTGGCGGTGCCCGCTCCTGCGGCGGAGGCGCCGCTCCGGCTCGTCGAGCTCCCGGTGCCCGAGCCGGGTCCCGGCCAGGTGCTGCTTCGGGTGCTGGCGTGCGGTGTCTGTCGCACCGACCTGCACATACTCGAGGGCGAGCTGCCGCCGCACCGCTCGCCCGTCGTCCCCGGTCACCAGATCGTCGGCGAGGTCGTGGCCCTCGGTGAGGCAGCCGGGCTGGTCCCGCCGGGCGGCGAGCCCGGCGCGCGGCCGCTGGCCATCGGGGATCGCGTCGGCGTACCGTGGCTCCACCAGACCGACGAGACCTGCAGGTTCTGCCGGCGCGGGCAGGAGAACCTCTGCGAGCGGGCACTCTTCACCGGCTGGGACGTCGACGGAGGCTTCGCCGAGTACACCGTCGCGCCGGCCGCGTTCGTGTATCGTCTGCCGGCCGGCATGACCGCCATGGCGGCGGCTCCGCTGCTGTGCGCCGGCATCATCGGCTACCGCTGTCTGCGGCTGGTCGGCATCGTCGGCGAGGACACCGGCCTGCCGGATCCCGCCTCGGCCGGTCCGGTCTCCGAGCCGCCCCGGCCGGCCGCCGGGTCCGCCTCGGAGCTGGCGGACCCGAAGCGGCTGGCCATCTACGGCTTCGGCTCGGCCGCCTCGCTCTGCACCCAGGTCGCCATCTGGCGCGGCTGGGAGGTCTACGGCATCGCCCGCGACGAGGAGCACCGCGCCATGGCGCGCGAGCTTGGCGCGGTGTGGGCCGGCGAGACCGGCGACGATCCCGGCGTGCTCTACGACGCCGCGATCGTCTTCGCGCCGGCCGGCGAGCTGGCCGTCGACGCCCTTCGTCGTCTCGACAAGGGCGGTATCGTCGCGCTGGGCGGGATCTACAGCTCGCCGATCCCGCCCGTCGAGTACCCGTGGATCTACCACGAGCGTGTCGTGCGCAGCGTGGCCAACTCCACGCGTCAGGACGCCCGCGAACTGCTGCGCGACGCGGCCGTCATCCCGATCGTGAGCCGCGTGCAGGAGTACCGGCTCGAGCAGGCCAACGAGGCGCTGCTCGATCTCAAAGAAGACAGGGTGCGCGGCTCGGCGGTCCTCCGCGTCGCGGCCGACTGAGCCGGATGGCCTGCGGCCGCCGGCTCCATCGTCGTCCGCCCAGCAGCCTCTGGACGCTACCGCTGCACCGGCGGTCCCACGGCGAGCGCGTGCCACGGGGCGTCTGGCCTCGTGCCTCAGCGGGCACAACGACGGGCGAGACTGAGATCGAGGAGGACCTGTGGCAGACGTCGTCATGTACAAGACCCTGGTGTGTCCCTACTGCAGCATGGCCGGGGCGCTGCTGAAGAAGAAGGGAGTGTCCTGGCGCGAGGTCGACGTCACCTTCGACGCGGCTCTGCGTCAGGAGATGGAGGAGCGCTCGGGCCGGCGCACGGTGCCGCAGATCGTCATCGACGACGTCAGCGTGGGTGGATACGACGACCTCGTGCGGCTCGACCGCGCCGGCGAACTCGACCAGCTGCTCGGGCTCGTCTAGAGCGGGTCCGCCCGGCGTCAGCCGCCGGCGACCGGCATCAGCACGTCCAGCCGGTCGCCGGCGGAGAGCTCGGTCCCGAGCACGCCGCCGGGCGGCAGAGGCCGTCCGTTCAGCGCGACCACCACGAGGAGCCGGTCGCGGTAGAAGACGCGCTGCTCGAATCGCGGGTGCTGCGCCACCAGCGTGCGCAGCGCCTCGCCGACCGTGCCGGCCTGGACTTCGTGCTCCTGTGCCGGGTCCGGAGCGGTGAGCGAGGCCGGGAGGCCTATGGTGATGCCGGGCATCGTCTCCTCCTGCACGCGTCCCCTCCTGTCGGCCTGCCTGTCCCGATTATCCCACGCCATGCCCGTCTGCCTCGCATCACGCTGTCGATGGCGCTCACCGGAGGCTTGACACGCGGGGAGCCAGGCATACAGAATGATTCCCGACATAACCTATCGGGAATTATGAGTTTACAGTCGCCGTCCATGACGAAGGGAGCGGGGAGCCGCGTGAACGTGTCGTCCAAGAGTCGCTACGCGTTGATGGCGCTTGTCGAGCTCGACCTGCGCACGCGGGGCACCGGGCAGCCGGTACGTCTCGCCGACCTTGCGCGGGAGCGGGAGATCCCCGAGCAGTTCCTCGAGCACGTGTTCGCCGGCTTGCGCCGCGCCGGGCTCGTCGCAGGCCATCGCGGCGTGGGCGGCGGCTTCACGTTCGTGCGGCAGCCCGACCGGCTGACCGTCCTGGACGTCGTCCGCACGCTGGACGGCGACCTCCGGGTGGATGTGTGTACGCCGGGCGAGTGCGACGTCGAGGAGCGCGAGGGCGCCGGCGTGGTCTGGCGGGCTGCCGGCGCCGCCTACGATGCCGTGCTCGCCCGCACCACCGTCGCCGACCTCGCCGAGCGCGAGGTGCAGCTCGGCGCCGGTCCCACGTACCAGATATGACCGACTACGACAGAGGAGCAGACACGTGAAGATCGCAGACGACATCACCGCCCTGATCGGTGGCACACCGCTGGTCAAGTTGCGCGGGGTCTCGGAGAGGACGGGCGCGACGGTGGTCGGCAAGCTGGAGTCGTTCAACCCCGGCGGCAGCGTCAAGGACAGGATCGGTCTCTCGATGATCGACGCCGCCGAGCAGGCGGGGCTCATCTCGCCCGAGAAGACCGTGATCGTCGAGCCGACCAGCGGCAACACCGGCATCGCCCTCGCCATGGTCGCCGCCGGTCGTGGCTACCGCGTGCTGCTCACGATGCCGGAGACGATGAGCGTGGAGCGCCGTAACCTGCTGCGCGCGTACGGCGCCGAGCTCGTCCTCACTCCTGGAGCCCAGGGCATGAAGGGCGCCATCGCCAAGGCCACCGAGCTGGCCGCCGAGATGCCGAACGCCTTCTTGCCGCAGCAGTTCGAGAACCCGGCCAACCCGGACGTGCATCGGCGCACGACGGCCGAGGAGGTCTGGAACGACACTGACGGCCAAGTCGACGTGTTCGTCGCCGGTGTGGGCACCGGCGGCACCGTCACCGGCGTCGGCGAAGTGCTCAAGCAGCGCAAGCCGGACGTCAAGGTCGTCGCCGTGGAGCCGACCGATTCGCCGGTGCTCAGCGGCGGGGAGCCGGGCCCGCACAAGATCCAGGGCATGGGCGCCGGCTTCGTTCCCAAGGTGCTCAACACGCAGGTGTACGACGAGGTCATTCAGGTAGGCAACGAGGAGTCGTTCGCGGCCTCCCGTGAGCTGGCCTCCGAGGGCATCCTCGTGGGCATCTCGGCGGGTGCCAACGCCAGGGCGGCCGAGATCGTCGCGAGCCGGCCGGAGAACAAGGGGAAGCTCGTCGTCACCGTGCTGTGCGACACAGGTGAGCGGTACCTCTCCACCGCGCTCTTCGCCGAGCCCGAGCCGGAGGGGGCCACCATCTGAGGTCCGTCTAGAGCGCCAGTGTGAGGGCCGCGTCCATCGCCTCCAGGAGCGCGGCGGCATCCGCCTCGGTCGCGCAGAGCGGCGGGTTGATCTTCACGACGTTGTGCTCGCGGCCGCACAGGCCGACGACCATGCCGCGCGCGAGCAGCTCGAGCTGCACGCGCGCGGCCGCGGCCGCGTCGGCCTCTCGCGTCGTCGGGTCCGCAACGATCTCGGTGCCGATCAGCAGCCCGCGGCCGCGCACGTCGCCCAGCCGCGGGTAGCGCTCCTGCAGCGTCCGCAGCCCACGCAGGATGCGTCCGCCCACCAGGCGCGCATTGTCCTGGAGGCCCTCCTGCTCGATGGCGCGCAGCACGGCTCTTCCCGCCGCACAACACGTCGGATTGGCTCCGTAGGTGTTGAAGAACATGCGCGCCGCCATGCTCTCCGCGACCTCGCGCCGCGTCACCACGGCGGCCAGCGGGAACCCGTTGCCGATACCCTTGGAGAGGATGATGACGTCCGGGACCACGCCGTGGGCCTCGAAGCCCCAGAAGTGGTCGCCGGTGCGCGCGACTCCTGCCTGCACCTCGTCGACCAGCAGCAGGCCGCCGGCGGCGCGCACCAGCTCGGCTGCGCCGCGCAGATAGTCCGGAGGCATCTCGACGATGCCCCCGTAGCCCTGGATCGGCTCCGCGATCAATCCCGCGACTGCGCCGCACGTGTTGGTGTGGATCGTGCGTCCGAGCTCCTCCAGGTAGGGTCCGGCATCCGGTCCGAGCGGTCCCCGGTATGAGTGCGGCGCCATGACCTGTACGTAGCCGGGCGCCGGCGGAGCCAGCTGACGCGCCTGCCCGATGCCCGTGGCCGTCTGGGCGCCGTAGTGCATGCCGTGGTACGCATCGCGCAGCGCGAGCAGTTCGTAGTTGCGTGTGTGCGCGCGAGCGAGGAGGACGGCGAGGTCGACGGCCTCCGCGCCGCTGTTGACGAAGTGCGCCACCCAGTCCGGCCCGTCGGGCAGGGTGGCCACAAGCTCCTCGGCGAAGTGACCCGGCTGTGGGTGGTGATAGGCGGTGGTGACGTGGGGGAGCTCTCGCATCTGCTGGTGCACCGCCGAGAGAACGCCAGGGTGGGCGTGGCCCACGCTGATGCACACGTTCTGGGCCATGCAGTCGAGGTACCTGCGGCCCTCGTTGTCCCAGACGTACTGCCCCTCGCCGCGCCGCCAGACGACCGGTTCATCGTATGCGACGAACGAGGCGAGCGCCGGCGAAAGAAAGCGTCGGCGACGCTCGGCGACGGCTGACGTCTCCCAGTCGAGCGGGAGCGGGGCAAAGGCGGAACCCTCTTGATCCATGACGTCCTCTCTACAGCGACTTGCGCAGGTACACGCGGTGCAGTCCATGCTCCGTGCGCCGAGCGTACTCCACATAGCCCAGGCTGCGGTAGAGAGCGAGGTTCTCGGTCATGATCTCCTGCGCGTAGAGGTGGATGGAGTCGTGGCCTTGCCTCCGGGCCTCGCCCTCGGCGTGCTCCAGGAGGTACCTGCCCACGCCGCGTGACTGGTGATCCGGGCGGACGGCGACATTGTCGAGCAGGAGGCCCTCGTCCGTCACGCCCAGCGTCAGGATCGCGACGATCTCCCCGTCGTGCTCGACGACCGTGACGTCGTAGTCACGGATGACCTCCGCGTAGTCCTGCCGCATCGGCACCGGGACCAGGCCGTTGCGCCTGACGTAGTGCGCGTACGCGGCGCGAGCGCACGCAGCGGCTCCGGGCGCGTCGCCCGGGACCGCCGCTCGTGCCGTGTATCCGTCCGGGAGCTCTCTCGTCACATCAGTGGAAGTGCGACAGCGTATCGCCGCGCAATCCGAGCCGCAGCGTCTCCACCGAGATGACCTCGTCGGGGGCGATGTTGCCGAGGTTCACGTCGCTGCCGAACTGCTTGATGAACCACACCTGCTGCTTCTTTCCCGGTGCCTCGAAGAGGAGCCGACCCGGCTCGATGGCCTCGCGGATCTCCTCGATCAGGCCCTCCTTCACCTTGCCGTCCGCATGGTACACCCCGACGGTGCCCGACTCGCGGCCCTCGGTGATCACCTTCCAGGAGCCTGCCTCGAGTTCCTTCTGGATCATCTGCACCCATCGTTTGGGCGCGAAGATCACATCCTCGCTCTTGCTGCCGACCTCGCTGAGCACGGTGAAGTCGCGCGCCAGGCGCTCGATGACGCGGAGCTTCTCCGCATGATCGAGCGCGATGGTGCCGTCCGACACCTCGACGTGGTCGATGCCCATGTCCTTGACCCAGGCCATGTAGTCCTCGAGCTTGCCCTGGGTGAGCACGACCTCGAGCAGCGTGCCGCCCAGACACACGGGGATGCCGGCCTGCCGGTAGATCTCCACCTTCTCCGGCAGGTTGGTGGTGACCGCCGCCGTGCCCCAGCCGAGCTTGACGATGTCGATGGAGCCGGCGGCCACGGTCAGAAGGTCCTCGACCTGGCTGGGTCCGAGTCCCTTGTCCAGCACGTGGGTCACGCCGGTCTCGCGCGGCTTGGGGCTTCGCCGGGGCAGCGACAGGAAATCGACTGTAGTCGGCCCTCCGGAGATCAGACGCTCATCCGTCATCGTTCCTCCCTCATCCGATCCAGAGGCCTTCCAGGCTCACGGGCTCACCGGTGAGCTTGGTGGCGAAGCCGCTGGTCCGCTCCATGCTCGAGGCGACGCCGACGAAAAGTCGACCTAAGCCATCAACATTCCAGTGGTCACGGCGACCTTCGGCAGTATGGATGCTGAGTCCTTCTAGGACAAATCACGATATCGCATAGAAAGGGACGCCGGTATTCGCGCTCCCACTTACCGGGGTCTCCGGCCGGAGCGCTCAGGGGGCGGGAGTAGCAGCTCTGCGTGGGCGGGAAGGCGTGCCGATGCGAGAGGAGCGCGCCCCTAGCCGCGCCGTGGACGGCGCCGACCAGGCGTGGATGCCAGAGTGCTAGCGCCCGCTGCGCGGCCGGAGCAGCTCCGCCACCTGGAAGGCGACGTCGAGCGACTGGCGCGCGTTGAGGCGTGGGTCGACGAGCGAGGAGTAGCGGACGCCCAGGTCACACTCGTGCACGGGCTCGACGCCGCCGACACACTCCGTGACGTCGTCGCCGGTGAACTCCAGGTGGACGCCGCCCGGCCAGACGCCCTCGCCGCGGCACACCGCGAAGAAGGCGGTGAGCTCGCTCATGATGTCGTCGAAGCGGCGGGTCTTGATGCCGTCGGCGGTCACAACGCCGTTGCCGTGCATGGGGTCGCAGGCCCAGACCACCGGGAAGCCGGCGGCGGTGACTGCCCTGATGAGGGGGGGCAGCACCTGCTCGACCCGATCCTTGCCGAGGCGGGAGATGAGCGTGAGGCGGCCGGGGTCGCGGCCGGGGTCGAGGCGCTCGCAGAGCGCCACGAGCTCTTCCGGCTTCGTGCCCGGCCCGAACTTGCAGGCGAGCGGGTTCTGCACGCCGGCGAAGAACTCGACGTGCGCGTGCTCCGGCCTGCGTGTCCGCTCGCCGATCCAGAGCAGGTGCGCCGAGCAGTCGTACCACTGGCCGGTGAGACTGTCGCGCCTGCTGAGCGCCTCTTCGTAGGGAAGGATGAGGCCCTCGTGACTGGTGTACAGGTCGACCTCGTGGAGCTGGTGTTCCCGGTCGAGGTCGATGCCGCAGGCGGCCATGAAGGTGAGGGCGTCGTCGATGCCTCGCGCGAAGCGCTCGTACCGACGCCCCTCGGGGGAGCGCGCCACGAACTCCTGGTTCCACACGTGGACCTGGCGGAGGTCGGCGTAACCGCCCTTGGTAAACGCCCGGAGAAGGTTGAGGCGAGCCGCGGACTGGTGGTACGCCTGCAGCATCCGCTGCGGGTCCGGCGTACGCGCGGCGGGGTCGAAGGCGTCGTCGTTCACCATGTGTCCCCGGAACGACGGCAGCTCCACGCCGTCGACGACCTCGGTCGCGCTGGAACGCGGCTTCGCGAACTGCCCGGCGGCGCGAGTCAGCTTGACCACCGGCAGCGCGGCGCCGAAGGTGAGCACGATCGCCATCTGCAGCATGATCTTGAGGTTGTCGCGGATGCGCGGCGCAGAGAGGTCGCGGAAGCTCTCGGCGCAGTCGCCGGAGTGCAGCAGGAAGCCGCGGCCGGCGGAGACCTCCGCCAGCGCCTGCCGCAGCTGGCGCGCCTCGCCGGCGAACACGAGCGGCGGCAGGGCCTTGAGCTCCGCCGTGACCGCATCGACGGCGGCGGCGTCCGGCCAGTCAGGCTGCTGGTCGGCGGGCAGGGCGCGCCAGGAATCGGGCGCCCACTCGGAACGTGTCGCGGCGGAGTCCATCGAGTCTCAGGCCAGCATGCGCTCGACGGCCGCGAGCGCCTTGACGCGGATCGGTTCGGGGACGACGACCTCGTGCTCGAGCACGTCGTCCCACTCGTCGCTCAGCGTGGCGACGGCCTTCTCGAGGGTGGTCCGCTTCATGTTGGGGCAGACGGCCTGCTTCGACGCCGGGATGAACGTCCTGTCGGGATACAGCTTGCCGAGCTTGTACAGCAGCCCTGTCTCTGTGGCCACGATGAACGTCCGCGCGTCGCTCGTCTCCGGGTAGCGCAGCATCCCGCTCGTGCTGGTGACCACGTCCGCGATCTCGAGCACCTCCCGGCGGCTCTCAGGGTGGGCCATCAGGACGCTGTCCGGGTTGGCGGCGCGGAGCTCCTCGATCTCGGCGGCGCGGAAGTCGTCGTGCACGTGGCACCAGCCCTGCCACAGGATCATGGTGTCCTCGCGCCCAGTCTGGCGGGCGACGTAGTCGCCGAGGTTCCGGTCCGGCACGAAGATGATCTTCTGGTCCCTGGGGAACCGCTCGACGATCTGGACGGCGTTGGCGCTGGTGCAGCAGACGTCGGTCTCGGCCTTGATCTCGGCGGAGGTGTTGACGTAGGAGACGACGACGGCGTCCGGGTGCTCCGCCTTGAGCTTGCGCAGCCCTGCCACGGTGACCATGTCGGCCATGGGGCAGCCGGCCCGCTTGTCGGGCATGAGCACCGTCTTCTGCGGCGAGAGGATGTAGGCGGTCTCTGCCATGAAGTGCACGCCGCAGAACAGGATGACGCTGTGCGGGTCTGCGGCGGCGATGCGGGAGAGCTCCAGGGAGTCGCCGGTGTGGTCGGCGGCGTCCTGCACCTCGGGACGCTGGTAGTTGTGGGCGAGGATCACGACGTCCCGCTCGGCGGCGAGGCGACGGAGTTCCTGTTGGAGGGCGGCGAAGTCTGACATTGGGGCTCACCGGTTGTCGGTCGGCGGTCGCCGAAGGCTGGCCGCCGGTTGGCGTGAGCCCCGATTATACGCTCGCGGAAGCACTATCGGCTCCCCGTTCATCCACATCCGATCCACCGGACCGGCGCAGCTCCACCTCGCGGTTCACCTCGACGCCCACCAGCAGGGCGATGTTCATCAGCCACACCCAGACGAGGAACACCACTGCCGTCGCCAGCGTGCCGTAGACGCGGTTGTAGCTGGCGAAGTTGTCCAGGTAGAAGCTGAAGAGCGCCGAGCCGGCCAGCCACAGGGCGACCCCGACCGCCGCGCCGGGCGTCAGCCACCACAGCGGCGGCTGGCGTCTGCTCGGCGCGAACTTGTAGAGCACTGAGAACAGCAGCAGTGCCAGCACCACGAGGACGGGCCACTTGACCCAGGTCCACACGCGCAGGGAGCCGGCGCTGACCCCGGCAGCGTCGGCGATCCACGCGCCGATGGGGCCGACGAGCGTGACCACGGCTGCCGCGGCGGACAGGAGGACGAGGAGGAGCAGGGCCAGGCCCACTCGGAGCGGCATGCCGGTCCAGAACGGCCTGCGGTCCGTGATCTCGTAGATCCTGTCCGAGGCGGCCATGAACGAGCCGACGTAGGCGGACGATGCCCAGAGCGAGGTCAGGAGACTGACGGTGAGGACCGCGCCGGAGTTCCGGGACGTCTGCACGGAGTCGAGGACGCCGGACACGAAGTCCGCCGCCCAGTCCGCTCCCAGGTTCCCCATGGTCTCGAGCAGGGCGTGCACCGTGTCGGCCGGCAGGCCCACCACGCCCAGGAGGGCGACGACCACGATGAGCGCCGGGAGGAGCGAGAGCACGGTGTAGTAGGTGAGCGCGGCGCTGAGCTGCGTGAGGTCGTGCGCCAGGACCTTCTGCAGCAGGGCGACGAGCTCGCGCCGCAGCGTACCGCCGCCGGCTCCCCGCTCCTCCGCCACGGCTTCTCCTTCGTCTGCGATGGACCGGCGGACGGGCCGGTCCCCACCTGCTACTTGAGCTGCTCGCGGGCCTTCAACTTGAGAGCCGTGATCACGCGGTTCGTGTTCCGCCGCGTGATGTGCACCCCATCGTAGAACCAGGATGCCCGTCCGTTGAAGCTCCCGATGGTGGTGAAGTCGAGGACCTTGATGTCGTGCGTCTCAGCCAGCGCGGCGAGGTAGTCCCGCAGCCGCTGGCGCTCGCCGCCCATGTCGTGCTCCTTCATGACGCGCAGCACGCGCGGGTGTATGGGCATGAGGACGATCACCGGCGTGGTCCCGTGCTCGTTGAGCAGTCGGACGGTGTCCTCGAAGTAGCGGCGCGCCCGCGTGTCCGGCATGGAGGCCGTGCGGCCGCGCAGCATGCGCGCGATGTAGGCGTCGAGTGCCTTGCGGAGGGGGTAGCCGGCCGCGCGGCGCTTGTCGTAGCGGTTCCACACGAGCAGCCCGCGCGACGAGTAGCGATTGCCCAGGAACCCGTAGGTGCGCGGCATCTTCGACGGCGAGGACGGCAGCTTGGCGCGCTGCTTCTTGAGCAGGTCCGCGGGGAAGTACGGGTAGAAGCGCTTGTCCTGCAGGAGGGCGGCGTCGAGGTCGCGGTCGCGCAGCATGCCGGACTGCATGCCCCAGACCCAGCGGATCTTCGCGTTCGGCCAGCGCTTGTAGAACCAGTTGAGGCCGGCCCACGCGGCCTCGGGGCGCGCGCAGCTGTGCGCGATGTTCACTGCGCGCAGGCCCGTGCGCTGCTGCGCGAACACGGGATCGAAGCGCTGGCTCCGCGAGCCGCCGAAGAAGACGAGCTGGGGCGCCTTCTTGAGGTTGCGCCGCACCAGGTCGGCCTTGAGCCGGAACTCCGTCTTGACGATGAGGCTCGCGGGATACGGCGGAGAGCTGGCGGTGCGCGGTGCGGCGGCGGCCGGCGGCGTGAGGCAGGCGGCGATCGTCGCGAGCGCAGCTGCGCAGGTCAGCGCGGCCAGCGCACGTCGCATGCCGGGTCCCATGGTGGCATCCCCTCCTCTGGTGTCCGTCGGCGCGTGCGCGCCTCGTCCTCGCTCCGGAGTATACCGTGCGGGACTGAAGATGCGGCGTCGGTGGTAGATACCGCCACTACTACACCGTACAAAGGAGTACTCATGCAGAGCAAAGGGGCCTACCTGGCCTTGTCCGTCATCACGGGACTGCTGATGATCGTGCTCGGCGGCCTCTTCCTCGCCCGACCCGGTCTGAGTCTCGCGAGCGTGATCTGGCTCGTGGGGACCATCTCCATCGTGTATGGGGTCTTCCTCGCAGTCAGCGGCCTCGCCGGACGACAGGAGAGCCGCGGCTGGGCGGTCGCCGTCGGCGTGCTGGCGGTGATCATGGGCATCGTCGTGCTCGTCTGGCCGGCCGCGACCAGCCTTGCCGTGCTGTACATCATCGCCTTCTGGGCTCTCATCACGGGGGTCGCCGACCTCGCCGGCGCGTTCATGAAGGGGCACACGGGAGCGCAGCGGCTCTGGCTGGCGATCGTCGGCCTGCTGGGCGTCGTCGTCGGGATCGTGTTCCTGGTGAACCCGGGGAGCGGGATCCTGGCGCTGCTGTGGCTGGCCGGCATCTATCTCGTCGTGCTCGGGGTGCTGCGCATCATCGCCGGGTTCACGAACCCGCCCCGGCCGGCGGCTGTCTGATTCGGCGCCGGCGGCCACAGGGTGCCCGGCGCACCGCTCGCGCCAGGCGCCGCAGGGCACCCGGCGCACCGACGGCGCGAAGGCCGGCCGGGCGATGCCCGCCCGGCCTTCGCGCTGCTGTCGCCTGGTATCAACGCCGCGAGGCGGCTTGAGCCGCCCCGCGTGCGCGCCTTCTCCCGCTCAGATCCCGCCGGCGCCGGCCGCCTCTCCCCGCACGGCTGCGAGGCGCGTCTTGAAGCCCGTGGCCTCGAAGATCGTCTGGACCTCCCGGACCGCGGCCTCCGGAGGGAAGAGGTCGCCCAGCCCGAGCTCCGCCCGGACCTCGAGCAGGTGGTCCATGTGGTCGCGCCACTTGGGTCCCCAGGCCTCACCGATCGCCGGGAACATGAGGTGCGGGTCGCCGCCCATGCCCTGCTCGTAGAAGTTGTTGCACCAGTCGGCGAACATCGCGACATGAGGGCGGCCGCGGCCGCTCTCGACCTGCATGCCGCGCACCACCTGGTTGATCACCGCGACGCTGTTGTGACGCGGGCAGCGGCTCTGACAGGTGTAGCAGTAGTAGCAGTACCAGACGGTGTCGTCCTCGAGCAGCGTGGCGTCTCCGTCCAGGGCACGGCGCGCCGTCTCTCGCGGGGAGAAGTCCGTGAAGCGTGCCGCCGGGCAGCCTGAGGTGCAGATGCCGCATTGGATGCAGCTCTGGAAGCCGTCCTTGTGGTCGTACATGCGGGGGTCCTCGAGGATCCGTCGCACGAGTTCGGGATCGCGGCGTGGGGTGGCCGCGAACGTGTCGTCCGCGACCTGCGCGTAGGGGTTCTCCTTACGGTCGGTCATCGGTGTGCTCCTCGAGGACGGCGGCATCTGCGGCGGTGCCGGCGGCGGACATGGTGGTGGGGACGGCGCGGAAGAACTCGGGCCAGAAGCGGACGGTCGCCGGGAGCGGGAGTTCCCGCGCGGCCGAGCGGAGGTTGTCGCGGCACAGCACGCACGTCGTCACGACGGGCGCATCGTGCCGCGCTGCGAACTCCAGGAGCCGCGCGCTGCTCTTGGTGGCGCCCCGGTACATCCCGCCGAGGGCGCCGCAACAGCCGTTGTGCAGAGTCGGGTAGTCGACGATCATCTCGGCGCCGGACTGCTCGGCTGCGTCGCCGAGCGACGCCAGCGCACTGTCGCGATCGGCCAGACAGCCGACGTACGGGACGAACCGCTCGCCGGCCGCCGCCACTGCGATCGACGGCTCGCGGGCGGCGCGCCTGGTGAGCGCGTCCCAGAGCGAGACCGCCTCGACGCCGCTCTCGGCGAGGCTGGCGTCGCAGGCAGGGCAGGCGGTGTAGACGCGCTCGTCCGTCCGGAAGAGGCTCGGGACCGTCCCGCGGCTCGGGTGGCCGCAGCAGCCGGCGTCGCGTGCCTCGTCCAGGCGGACGCCGAATCCGGCCGCCACCTCGTGCACCAATGCATGCAGCTCACGGTCCTGTGGGATCGAGCAGCCGGCGTAGAACGCCAGGGTGACGGAGGCGTGCTGAGGATCCGCGGCCGGCGACGACGCGCCGGCCGGCCGCTTCATACCGCCCGACAGCAGCTGCCGGGCCAGCTTGACGCCCATCTCGGCCGCGCCTACCTTGTCCTTCGGCACGTACCCTCTGGAGACCATGGCCGCGCCGAAGCGCATGGCGTCGATGCGCGGCCGCTTCTTCAGGCTGCCGGTGGCGACGTCGGCGGCGGTGCGCTCGGCGCAGCGGATGCCTCCGTGCCGACGCTCCAGCTGGCGCAGCCGGTGCAGCACGGCGGCGACGTCGATGCCCATGCGGCACACGTCGGTGCAGGTGCCGCATTCGGTACAGCGCCACAGGTCGTCGCTCTTCAGCACCGCCTCGATCTCGTCGGCCAGGATCAGCCGGACGATGCGCCGCGGCCCGCGGTACAGCTCACGACCGCTGGGGCAGCTCGAGGTGCAGGTGCCGCACTGGTAGCAGATGGCGCACTCCGACTTGAGCTGCTCGAACGCGTCGAGCACCTCCTGCGGATAGCGTGCCTCAGCGGTCGCAGCCACAGCTCTCACCTCCCGCGCAGGGAACGGCCGCCATGGTGTCGGCGCCGATCAGTGCCATCTCGTGGGCGAAGAGCGCCTCGTCCATCTCCTCGCCGACCGCCCGCGCATGGAATAGACGGATTCGCCGACCCACGCTCATGCGGTCGGCGGCGCAGAGGTGCCACAACGCGAGCGGCAGCGGTGTGCCTCCCTCCGCGAGCACCTCCTCGGCGATCGACAGCTGCTCCAGGGCGCTGGTGTCGCCGCTGCGGTACTGGCAGCGGCCCTCTGCGCAACCGGCGAGGAACACGCCGGCGGCGCCCAGACGGGCCGCCTCCACGATGTGCAGCGCGCTGACGCGGCCCAGACAGGGCAGTTCGATGAGCCGCACCGCCTCCGGGTACCTGTCGCGCCGCTGGCCGGCGAGGCCGATGGCGGCGCCGGCACACTCCTTGCAGTAGAAGCCGACCACAGGCCGGTCGACGCCCTGCGTCATGGTCGCGATGCGACCGAACAGGGCGTCGTCGCTGAGGTTGTGCGCGATCGCCACTTCCGGACAGGTGGCCGCGCAGATGCCACAGGCGCGGCAGCTCTCGGGATCGATGACGGCCAGCTTGCCGTCGTCCTTCACCGTCTCGGGCCGCTTCTCCCACGCCGGCCGGTCGACCAGCGTGATGGCGTTGAACGGGCACATGGTCGAGCAGGTGTCGCAGCCCACGCACTGGCTCGCGTCCACCCGGGAGGCGGCGGTACCTCGGCGTCCGGCCGACGTGAGGAAGTTGTGGATCTCGCTCGCGACCGCGGAGGCTTCGGTGTTCACCTCGATGAGGGCCTTGGGGCCGGCTGCCGAGCCGCAGACGAAGATGCCCTCGCCGCTGGTCTCGGTGGCCCGGTTCTTGCGGTCGAGGATGTCCACGAACCCGTCCACGTCGCGCTCCACGCCCAGCGTCTGCGTGAGGGCGTCGAGACCCTCGGCCGGCACCATGCCGGTGCTGAGCACCACGAGGTCTGGCCGCAGCACCCGCTTGCGAGCGGCGGTGACGTCCTCGACCTCGATGACCGGCCGGCCGGCCGCGTCGTACTGGACCTCCGGCGGCGTGCCGCGCAGGAACTCCACGCCGGCGCGCCGCGCCTCGAGGAACCAGTTCTCGTAACCCACGCCGGCGGTCCGCATCTCGAGGTAGCAGATGACGACCCTCATCGCCGGGAACAGGGCCTTGAGCCGGATCGCGTGTTTGAGCGCGATCATGCAGCAGAGCCGCGAGCAATGCGGCAGGTGGCGGCGGTCACGCGAGCCGGCGCACTGCACCATCACGAGCTCTTCGACCGGCATACAGCCGAGCGCCGCTTGCGCCGTCCAGTCGTCGAGCATCTCGGTCAACTCGACCTGCGTGATGACCCTCTCTCCGTCGTAGTTCAGATAGTCGAAGCACTCACGTGGTGCCGGTTCGCAGCCGGTCGCCATGAGGATCGCCCCCGCGTTCACGGTGGTGCGGCGCGGCGACTGCGAGAAGTCGATCGCCTCCACGGGACATGCTCCGACACACCGGCCGCAGAAAGTGCAGGTCTCGAGGTCGACGGTGCGCACCACCCGGCCATCGTAGAATTCAGTGAAGATGGCCTTCTTGCCGGGCTCGGACGACTCCACCTCGCAGACAGGCTCGCACGAGCCGCAGTTGATACAGACGTCGGTGACGATGTTGGGGAGCGTGCGTATGGCGACCTCGAAGTCGCCTGGATGACCGGCGACCGACTCGACGGTGGAGCGACGGTGGATGGCAAGGTCGGGGTGGTCGATCGCCAGGTTGCGGTGGAAGCACTTGCGCGTGCCGGTCTGCGCGTCCGTGGTCGGCAGACACTGCCCGCAGTCATTGGTGGGGAACACCGTGCCGATGCGCGCCGCGCGGCCGCCGAGGAACGGACGCCGCTCGACGAGTTCCACGTGGTGCCCCATCTGGGCGAGTTCTACAGCGGCCTGTGTACCGGCCACGCCGCCGCCGACGACCACGACGGTGTCGCGGCGCCTCGTGTAGCTCACGGCATCGGCCGGTGCGTCCGGGTGGGCGACGCTCGAATCGACGATCCGCTCCGCCTTGGCGGTCACGGCGTCGACGTCATCGCCGTGCACCCAGCTGCAGCCCTCGCGGATGTCGGCGATCTCGAGCTTCAACCCTCGCGCCAGGAGCCTCTGGAAGCGGCGCGCCGCGAAGTCGGTGGAGCAGCCGGCGAAGACGAGCCGACGACCATCCTCGGCGCTGGTCTCCATGAGCTCGAGCATACGGGCCTGTCCGCCGCGGCTGCACCAGTGTGTATCGCGGATGACGTCGGCGTACAGGCCCGCCTGACGCTCGAGCCGCCCGAAATCGATGTTGGCCAGTGTCCCGGCGCATTCGCAGAGGAGCACGAGCGGACGGCTCATGCGCCCGCCTCGCCGGCACAGACAGAAGCGTCGTCCTTCCGGGGCGGCCGCGCCTCGACGGCGTCGGCTGGGCAGTTGCGGGCGCAGGCGCCGCAGCCCAGACACCTCTCTTCGTCGTGCACGATGGTGCGATAGACGGTGACGCGCGCGGGGACCTCGATCGGCCCCTCGGGATCGCGGCGCATGAGCGTGCGGAGGG
>JAAZAR010000048.1 GCA_012514235.1 Actinomycetota bacterium | reverse complement strand
CGCCTCATCCTGCCGCTGGGCGTCTGGGTGCTGCGCGCCGCCTGCCGGCAGCTCGCGGAGTGGAACGCCGCCGGCCTGCCCCCGGTGCGCATGTCGGTCAACCTCTCGGCTCCGCAACTCGAGCTGGGCGACATGGTCGATCACGTGCGCGAGGCGGTGACCGAGTTCGGCCTGGACCCGGCGACCGTGGAGCTGGAGCTCACCGAGCGCGTCGCCCTCGTGGACGAGGAGGCGACGCGGCGCACGCTCGACGGCTTCAAGAAGATCGGGACCAGGATCGCCCTGGACGACTACGGCACCGGCTACTCCTCCGCTTCCCTGCTCGCGACCATGGCGTTCGACACACTCAAGATCGACCGCTCCTTCGTCGCCCGCATCCACCAGCCGTCCAGGGAGAGGATGGTGACCGAGGCGATCATCGGCCTTGCTCACCGCATGGGACTGACCGTGGTGGCCGAGGGAGTCGAGACGGAGGAACAATTGGAGGCCGTCACGCACATCGGCGCCGACGAGGTCCAGGGCTTCTACTTCTCGCGTCCGGTGCCGGCGGCCGACGCCGAGCTCCTGCTGCGCGAAGGCCTGTCCCTGCCGGACCGCCCTACTCCTCGAAGCGCCCGGTAGTGTCGCGATCGCGGTCGTACCGTCTCGCGAGCGGGAACGGCGGCAGCCAGGACTCGCGACGCACAACCCAGCCTTCGTAGGACGGCGTCAGCTGGTCGGGGGCGTCCAGGGAGCCGAGGTGCACCTCGATCTCGTCCCCGGTGCGGGCGAAGACGGATGAGCCGCACCGGGGACAGAAGAACCGCCCCTCGTAGTCGCGGGGTCCGCCCTCGATCGTCACCGCTTCCTGAGGGAACACCGCAGATGCGCTGAAGAGGGCCCCATGGTGTTTGCGACAGTCGAGACAGTGACACAGACCGACACGATACGGACGCCCCGACGCCACGATCCGCACGTCTCCGCACAGGCACCCGCCGGTGAACCGCTCCATGCTGCGCCTCCTTTGCCGTCACGCGTCGTGATGATCACAGCGTACAGCACGGCCTCTGGTAGACTACCGACAGCAGTCTGACGACTCCGAGAGAGGCCCTCCGTGCAGTCAGCACGTCTCCGGTAGCGTGACCCGTCACCCCCGTCCCGCGGGGCAGTGACACCGCCGCCCCGCGAGGGGCGTGTCACGCCGTACCCACACACCGGAGACGACCATGACTCCTCGTACTTCTCGCCCGTCCTGGCTGCGCACCTTCGCGGTCATCTACACCGGCCAGGCCTTCTCGCTGCTCGGGAGCGCCGGCGCAAGTTTCGCGCTCGTCTGGTGGCTGGCCGTCGAGACCGGCTCGGCCGCCGTGCTCGCCTACGCCTCCATCGCCGCCACCCTCCCCCAGGCCGCGGTGATGCCGCTGGCCGGCGCGCTCGTCGACCGCTGGGACCGCCGCCGCGTGATGATCTGGGCCGACCTCTCCATCGCCGCCACGAGCGTCGTGCTGGTCGGCCTGTTCTCCGCCGGCTCGCCGTCGACGGCGGTCATCTACGCACTCATCGCCCTGCGGTCGCTGGGGTCGGCCTTCCACAGCAACGCCAGTCAGGCGGCGGTGCCCATGTACGTGCCCGCCGCCGAGCTCACCCGGGTCGCAGGCTGGAACTTCTTCCTCATCTCCGGGACCGCGATGGGCGGCCCCGTGCTGGGGGCCGCCCTCATGGGCGCCGGCAGCATGAGACTCGTGTTCGCCGTCGACATCGCCGGCGCCGTCATCGCCGCTGCCTCGCTGCTGCTCGTCCGCATCCCGCAGCCGTCCCGATCGTCTGAGGACTCGACGGCGCTCGGGCTGCGCCACGACCTCGCGATGGGATGGAGGGAGCTCGCCGCCCACCGCGGCCTCCTGGTCCTGGCCCTCATCCTCACCGTCGTCGCGGTCTTCTACATGCCGGTGAACGCGCTGTTCCCGCTGATGACCAGCCTGCACTTCGGCGGCGGCGCCTACCAGGCCAGCGCCGTCGAGGTCGCCTTCGGCGCCGGCATGCTTCTTGGGTCGCTTCTCGTCGGGCGGCTCGCCGCGCGCTTCGCCCAGGTACGGCTCATCAGCGTCGGCTTGTTCGCCCTCGGGGCAGCACTTCTGGCCTCCGGCCTGCTGCCCTCCACGGCGTACGTCGTCTTCGTGGTCCTGTGCGTCCTCATGGGCCTCACTGCGCCCATCTTCAGCGCGCCGATCACGGCCATGTTCCAGGCGCGCATCGACCCGTCGAGACTCGGGCGGGTGCTGTCCTTCTACACCACGATGACCATGCTGGTCGTGCCGGCAGGATTGGTGCTGGCGGGTCCGCTGGCGGAGGAGACCGGCGTTGCGCCGTGGTTCGCGATCTGCGGGGTTGCGATCGTCCTCGCGGCCTGCGCCGTCGAACTGGCGCCGTCCGTCCGCGGCCTCCGGAACGCTGCGCCGGAAGGGCGGCCGGCCATCGACGCCGATCCACACGGCCGGCCGGAGTACTGAGCGGGGCGCCGGGCATGGGAAGAGGTCGGGGCACGCCGGCTGACGGCCGGCGTGCCCCAGACCGTACGCGGGACGGTTTGCCGT
>JAAZAR010000075.1 GCA_012514235.1 Actinomycetota bacterium | reverse complement strand
GTCCTCGGTGAAGTCGCGTGCGTACATGAGCTCGCTGGCGAGGATCTTCTTGGCCTTGCTGAACATCTGCTTCTCGCCCGTCGACAGCCCCTTGTCGGCGTGACGGATGGCCAGGTTGCGCACGACTTCGGCGACCTCGAAGATGTCGCCGGTCTTGAGCTTGTCGCGGTTGTGCTTGTAGCGGCGGCTCCAGTTCTTGGGCATCTTGGTGGGGTCGCCGCGAAGGACCTCGAGGACCCTGTCGACAGTGTCGCTCTCGATGACCTTGCGCAGGCCGGCGCGATCGGCATTCTCGACGGGGACCATGACGGTCATGTCGTTGTGCAGGATCTGGATGGTGAGGTAGTCGCGCTGCTGACCGAGCACTTCCTTCTGCTCGATCTTCATGATCTTGCCGGCTCCGTGATGCGGGTAGACGACCTTGTCTCCGACCGAATACATCAAACCCCCCACTCGTTCGTCGCCCGGAAGAGCGCCCCTTCGCCCCCGCCGTCAAGCAGTGCCGCGAACGCCTGCCGCAGGTCGGCCGCGCCCCTGGCGCGTCCGCCTGTCCGGCGTGCGTCCGCGGCCGGCACGACGATATGGTCGAAGCCGGCGCGTCCGGCCTCGGCGATACGTCGTTCGCTCTGGCTGCAGGATCGAAGTCCGCCCGTCAGGCTGATCTCCCCGAACACCGCTGCCCCGGCGGGAAGGGGCACGTCGCGCTGCGCTGAGGCGACAGCGAGTGCGACTGCGAGGTCCGCCGCAGGCTCATCGATGCGAATTCCGCCTGCAATTGTAACAAAAATGTCGGAAGCCGACAACTTGACCCCTGCGTGCCTGCCGAGGACCGCGACGAGCATCGCCAGCCGGTTGCGGTCGAAACCGACCGCCACGCGGCGCGGCATGGCGAGCTCCGTCTGGTTCACGAGCGCCTGCACCTCGACCAGGAAGCAGCGCGAGCCCTCCACGGCGACGTGCACGGCGGAGCCGGCGGCCGGCGCCGTGTCGCTGAGGAAGAGCGCGCTCGGGTCGGGCACCGTCTTGAGGCCCGCGTCCGTCATCTCGAAGAGCCCGAGCTCGTTGGTGGACCCGAACCGGTTCTTGACGGCACGCAGCGTGCGGTAGAAGCGGTACCGGTCGCCCTCGAACTGGAGCACCGTGTCGACCATGTGCTCCAGCACCCTCGGGCCGGCGATCGCGCCCTCCTTGGTGACGTGCCCGACCAGGAAGACGGCCGCGCCGGTGTCCTTGGCCAGGCGGAGGAAGCGGCCCGCCGCTTCCCGCACCTGGCTGACGCTGCCCGGCGCAGACGTGAACGCGTCGCTGTAGAGGGTCTGCACGGAGTCGACGACGACGAGCGCCGGGCGGGCGGCGGCGACGGCCTGGACGACGAGGTCCAGCTCGGTCTCGGCGAGGACGTCGATGTTGGCCGCGCCCCGGCAGATGCGCTCGGCGCGCATCTTGACCTGCGCGGCCGACTCCTCGCCGCACACGAGCAGCGCCGGCCGTCCGGAGGCCACGCTGTCGAGCACCTGCAACAGGAGCGTGGACTTGCCGATGCCGGGCTCGCCGCCCACCAGGACCAGCGAGCCCGGGACGACGCCGCCGCCGAGCACACGGTCGAGCTCGTCGATGCCGCTCGAGAAGCGCTCGGCGGCCGACGAGACGACCTCGGACAGGCGGACGGGGCCGGCGGCTGCGCCGCCGGCCCCGTCCCCGGTCTTCGCGACCCGGCCGCGCCGCTTGGGCGCCGCCGCGACGACCTCTTCGACGAACGAGTCCCACGCCCCGCAGTCCGGGCAGTGGCCGAGCCACTTCGCCTCCCGGCGGCCGCACTCGGCGCAGGTGAAGACGGTCTGCGTCTTCGCCACGTCAGCGGCCTTCCGGACCGCGGGCGCAGTGCCCCCTCACGGACCTCAGGCGCCCGCCGACGCGCCGCCGGCGTCCGGGCCTTCGGCCTCGCCGGCCGGCGGCGGGCCCGACGGTCCGCCGACGCCCTGGGCGACCGGCTCGTCGAGACCGACCATGGGCAGCTCGACGGTGCCGCCGACCACCTCGCCGTTGACGGTGAGCACCGTGTCGTCGTCCTGGGCGTCGACCATGACCACGGTGCCCTCGGGGAACGACCGCTCCAGCATGGCGTCACTGAGTTTGTCCTCGATGTACCGCTGGATGGCCCGCCGCAGCGGCCGGGCCCCGAGCATGGGATCGTAGCCCTTGTCGACGAGCAGGTCGCGGCCGGCGGCCGTGAGCTCCACGGTGACGCCGCTGGCGGCCATCTGGCCGCGCAGCCGGTCGATCATGAGGTCCACGATGCTGCTGATCTCGGCCTTCTCCAGCTTGTGGAAGACGATGACCTCGTCCACCCGGTTGAGGAACTCGGGCCTGAACACGCGCTTGAGCTCGCCGGTGATGCGGCTCTTCATGTCGTCGTAGCTCATGCCCTTGGTGGCGGTCTGGGTGAAGCCCAGCGGCGTGTCCTTGGTGATCATGGAGGCGCCGATGTTGCTCGTCATGATGAGGATCGCGTTGCGGAAGTCCACGGTGCGGCCCTGCGAGTCGGTGAGGCGTCCGTCCTCCAGGATCTGGAGGAGGATGTTGAACACGTCCGGGTGCGCCTTCTCGATCTCGTCGAACAGGATGACGCTGTACGGCTTGCGGCGAACGACCTCAGTGAGCTGACCGCCCTCGTCGTGCCCGACGTAGCCGGGCGGCGACCCGACGAGGCGGGACACGGAGTGCTTCTCCATGTACTCGCTCATGTCGATCTGCACGAGGTGGTCCTCGTCGCCGAACAGGAACGCCGCGAGCGTGCGGGCGAGCTCCGTCTTGCCGACGCCCGAAGGGCCGAGGAAGATGAACGAGCCCGTAGGCCGGCGGGGATCCTTGAGCCCGGCTCGCGCCCGCCGGATCGCCTTGCTGACGGCGCGGACCGCCGGATCCTGGCCGACGAGCCGCTGGTGGAGCTCGTCTTCCATGCGCAGCAGCTTCTTGCTCTCGGCCTCGGTGATCTTGACGACCGGGATGCCGGTCCACATGCTGACGATCTCGGCGATCTCGTCCTCACCGATGCTCGCGCGCATGCCTTCGTCGCTGCTCTTCCAGGCGTCTTCGAGCTCCAGCTTCTTGTGGCTGAGCTTGCGTTCCTTGTCGCGCAGGTTGGCCGCCTTCTCGAACTCCTGCGCCTCGATCGCCGCCTCCTTCTCCTTGCGGACCGAGGCGATCTCCTCCTCGAGCTCGCGGTAGCTGGGCGGAGCGGTCATCGTACGGATGCGCATGCGGCTTGCGGCCTCGTCGATGAGGTCGATGGCCTTGTCCGGCAGGAACCGGTCGCTGATGTAACGATCGGCCAGCTCGGAGGCCGAGGTCAGCGCTTCGTCGGTGATGCGGATGCGATGGTGGGCCTCGTACCGGTCGCGGAGCCCCTTGAGGATCTCGACGGTCTCCTCGACCGACGGCTCGGCCACCTTGATCTGCTGGAAGCGCCGCTCGAGGGCGGCGTCGCGCTCGAGGTACTTGCGGTACTCGTCCATCGTGGTGGCGCCGACCGTCTGCAGCTCGCCGCGGGCCAGCGCCGGCTTGAGGATGCTGGCCGCGTCGATGGCGCCCTCGGCGGCGCCGGC